>JBBQAK010000083.1:0-11777 GCA_038316215.1 Gemmatimonadales bacterium
TGCTGGCGGCGGCGCGGGCGCTGGTGCCGCCCAGTGGCGGTGGCGGTGGTGTGCAGGTTGGCACGGTGATCTGGGAGATCGGTGGCGCCGTGCTGGTCGGTGCGGTGCTCGGCGCGTTCGTGGCGATGTATCTGCGCTTTATCAGTCGCGAGCTGTTTATCTTCGCGATTCTGGTGGCCCTGTTCGGTGCCGAGATCGCGCACGTCATGCACGTCGAGACGCTGCTCACGTTGCTGGTGGCAGGCTTCGTGGCGGAGAATGCCGCTGGTGGGGGGCGTGGCGAACAGTTTCGGCACGCCATGGAGCGTGCGGCCGCGCCGATCTTCGTGGTGTTCTTCGCACTATCCGGCGCGCGGCTCGACCCTGCAGCGGTCCTCCCGCTCTGGACCATTGTGGTGCCAGTGGTCGGTGTGCGCATGCTGGCCATCTGGGGCGGCATACAATTGGGCGGCCGATGGGCGAAGCTCGACCCGGTCGTTACCGATCATGCCTGGTACGGTCTGGTGTCGCAGGCCGGGGTGGCGTTCGGCCTGGCTGCGGTGGTGGCCGAGGTCTATCCGTCGCGCGGTGAGAGCTTGCGGGCGCTGATCCTGGCGACGATCGCAGTGAACCAGACGCTGGGTCCGATTCTGTTCCGCGTGGGCTTGCGACGGGCCGCCGCCCGCGGCGGCTGACAACCGTGGTCAAGCCCGGCGATTCCGGGCTCGCGGACGCTTAGCGAAAGACCGCTCTCCCGATACGCTGCATCCACCCGAGTGGCGGGGCTTCCAGGACATCGTGTCGCAGCGCGAACTCCTGTGGGCGGTAGGCATGAATCGCCGACTGCGCGTGAGCCAGCACCGCGCGCACTTGCTCCTCGGACAGCGGCTCGAACGGCTTGAACTGGAACGGATGTCGTCGCGCTTCCTCGGCGAAGGCATGCATGGCCGGCCATTCGCGCGAGAGCTTGGGCATCAGTTCGAGGACACTGGCTAGCAACTGCTTGGGGCTGGGCTGTTCGCCGAACGAGTAGGTGAGATAGCGATCTTGGGCCAACCGCCAAAACGCATCGGTGGCTTCGTTGATGCTGACGGCGTCGTACTCGAGCGCCGTGCACATCAGGCCCCAGAGCACATGCTGCTCACGCCCGGACATATTGCGCGTCGGCGACTCGGGCGCTTTGTGCCAGTGCCGCAGGAAGGCCCGGTCCAGCACGTAGCCGGTGGGGAAGCCATGTCGCCACATGCGCAGGTTGAACTCGGTCCACTCGCCCCAGAAGTGTCGGCGGGGGTTGAATCCACCGATCTCGGTGAAGAGGCGACGATAGCCCGCCACCATCATGCCCTGCACCGGCATGTAGCGCACGCCATCGACGTCGACGGACGGCGTGGAATCACGTGGCTTGAACCGGGTGTCGGTGTCCTCTTCGTACGACGGCAGCCCCACAATGCCGAGCGGTGTGGAACGCAGGGTCTCCTCAATGGTGCCGATGACGTCGCCGTGCACGGTGAGATCGTCGTCGATAAAGGCGACGAGCGGCGTGCGACAGACCGACAACTGCATGCGACGACCGCCGCCGATGGTCGGATCGTTGGTGTTCACATACACCCGAAGCGGCAACGACGGTGCCATGGCACGAATGCGTTGCTCGATATCGAGCGGTTCCTGATCGGTGGCCGCATTGAAGATCACGACGAATTCGACGCGGTCAACCGATGGCATCTCGGCCAACGACTGCAACAGCCGCGCGAGATACTCGACGCGCGACGGAATGGTGAGCATCGTGAACGTCCAACGCGGCATCGTATCGAGACCGACCGGAGTGCGGCGGGAGGCGGGAGCCGCCATATGCTTCGCCATATGCTTCGCCATATGCTTCGCCGAACGCTTCACTGAACGAAATCCTGTAGACGATCCAGCATTTCCAGCCATCCTCCTGGTCCTTCGGTGTCCAGCACAACTGCGTGGGGAATGGCAGCAAGGGCGGGATGGGGACCGCGTCCGGGGTTGCGGATCACGAAGGCGAGATCAGCCTTCTGGAGCAACGAGAGGTCGTTCTCTTCGTTGCCGATCGCGACGATAAGTGGTGAGACATCGCACAATTCGAGGAAGTGCCGCCACATCGTCAGTGCGGTGCCCTTGCCGGTGGTGTCAGCGAGTGTGAGCCACCGTCCGCCGCGGCGTAACTGGAGCCCGCGGGTCTCAGCGGAGGTGCGAATGGCATGTGGTTCGTCCCCGAACAGTCGCGTGGGATCGAGCAGCAGCGAGTGATGTCGCGCGTGAAGCGCGCGGCGAATCGCCCCCGTGGTACGAAATCCCAATAAAGATAGTGCCGCCCCGTCGAGTTGTGATGCGTCGGCCCGCTGAACAGCCTCGATGTCGCGCATGGTGGCCCGCAACGAGGTGGCGCGCTGTGCGCGTGTCCATATGTGCATCGTGCGCCGTCCGTAGCTCTGTACCTCGTCGGGCGGCAGATGGGCGAGCCGCGCGTCGGTCGCGTGGTCGGCGTCAAGCGCGAGTACGGCGCCGTCTTCTGCGATACAGGGCCCGCGCACGCCGAGCGCGCGCTGGAGCACCATGAGTTCTAAGAGCGTTCGACTCGATGCGAACGCGACGGTACACCGCGCCACGCGCGCGCGGAGTTGCTGGATCTCGTGACGCCACGTGTGGGCGGGAAACGGCAACTGTGCGTCGTGATCGAGCAGTGTGCCGTCGATGTCGGTCGCGATCAGGAGTGCACGGTCGCGGGTGATCTTCATGTGACGGCGCCTGCCTGTCGTTCGGCGTCATTTGCCGCGTATGTGGTCGTGCTCATGTGAGGCTCATAGTCATTCCCGTGTGATGCGGAGTCGTGCTTCTTTCGGCAAGGGTGCTCATCCATACCCCAACGTCGCGCGTGAAGTTCGCCTTATCGCCACTTTGCGCCTGGGTATCTCGCCGATTGACGGATCACGGTGCGGCGCGTGTAGTATGACAAGGAAGACTTCCCGCCAATGACGTTCCCACGCGTCCCACCCGCCTGATGCCTACAACACCCCGCACTCGCCGTTACTGGCTGGCGCCGCTGATTTCAGCGGGGCTTGCCTGCGCGTTTGCGCTGGGGTCGTGGTATGGTGGGCACCGGGTGCGCACGATGAACGAGTGGGCCGATGCGCAGCTGCTCTCCACGGCGATCGACTCCGTGCGGGCCAATGCGATCGACTCGCTGGGCAGTGATGAGCTGATTCGGCGCGCTGTTGCCGGTATGCTGCGCGAGTTGCAGGACCCGTACGCGGCGCTACTGCGTCCCGAGGGCTTCCAGCGCTATCGCGGCACCGTGATGGGTGAAGGGCAAGGGATGGGGCTGACGTTACGTCGTGAATCAGACGCGGCCGGTGTGGTCCGTGTAGCCCCGGGATCACCGGCCTTCACGGCCGGCGTGCGCGCGGGCGATCGCATTCTGATGGTCGACGCGATCGCGGTGGGTGAGGCGTGGAGAAAAAAGCCTGGCGACAGCACGCGCACGTTCGGTGACTCGAGTGTGCTGACACTGTGGCGCGCCCCGTTTGGTGACACGCTGACACTGACGGTTCGGCGTTCGGCCTGGCACATGCCCGCGGTCACGGAGCAGGGCCTGCTGGCCGACTCCGTGGGCTATGTGCGATTGGCCACGTTCACGTCGCGCGCGTCGGAGGAACTCGAGGAGGCGGTGGAGTCGTTGCTGCAGCGTGGTGCCACCTCGCTGGTGCTCGATCTGCGTGGCAACACCGGCGGTCTGTTCGAGGAAGGGGTGAAGTCCGCTGGCCTCTTCCTTCCACGTGGCCTCGTGGTCGCGTCACTGGCCGGCCGCGGTGGGGCGGCACCACAACCGCACGCCAGTCGGAACTCGCGGTGGCCCTCGTTGCCGCTCGCCGTACTCGTGGACGGTAATACGGCGAGTGCGGCAGAAGTCACGGCTGCCGCGTTGCGCGACTACAATCGCGCGTTGCTGGTGGGTACCACCACCTACGGAAAGGGGGTCGTGCAGCGCGTGGTCACGCTGTCGAAAGACCTTTCCGTGCGCCTCACGACGGCCCGGTGGCTGACGCCCAAGGGCATCAGTCTCGATCGCCGGACGGGGAGTGGCGCATTGGCAAAGGGCGGATTGCACCCCGATGTGCTGCTCGACGATGCGACACGGCGGGACGCGTTTGCCGTTCCACACGAGTGGGACCCGTCGGCCGCTGCCCAGGTCATGCGCACCGCCGATTCCTTGGCGATGTTTGCCTTGCGTGAAGGGTGGTCCACGACGCCGCTCGCGTTGCTCGAAGCGCGTCTGCGCACCACGCTCGCGCAGTTGGCCCCGCCATCGGCGCGTGAGCCGCTCGCGCGGGCAGAATGGGTGACTGTGAGCACGCGTCTGGCCCTGGTGCGGATACTCGAAGTGGAGCGAGAACGCGAGCCGCTGCTGCGCTACGCGGTACGTGAAGATGCCGCCTTGCGCGCGGGCATCGACGTCGTGGCGCCGGGCACTGAAGTGGCGCGCGTACTGCCCGCCACGCTGCCGGCCGTGATCTCACGAAAAGGGTTAGTCCAGTCGCTTCCAATGCTGCGGCCATGATCGCCGCCAGACGGCGGTCTCGCGCGCTCCTGTTGCTTGGATCCGTCGCCTGTGCTTCGACGTGGGCGGAAGCCCAGTCGGTGAATTCGCTCGACGCTTGGCTGGTGTCACGCTTTCAGGGCACGCAGCTCCTGTCCGACTCGATGCCGGCCACGGCATCAGTGGCCGCCGAGAGTCCGCTGCCGCGCATCGAGGGAACGCGCGCGGGGCGTCTGGCCGACACGCTCTACGCCATTCACTTCGGCTCGCGACTCGGCACGCCGGCGCTGGCGGTGAATACGGTCGTCCAGCTCACCGGACCAACAGGTACGATTACGCCGCTCACGGCTCGCGTGATCGCGCGTCGTGCCTTCCGGGCGCCGCGGCGACCCGGTGCACCCTCCAACGCCGACGCGGCGTGGCGGTACGGTTGGAGCTATCACGTGGTGATGCCGCATCGCGCCAGGGGCGGCCCGAACGTCAAGGGGCCGCTCGCGGAGGCGGTGCCGGTGGCACGCTATCGCGGGTGGCTGCTGTTGGCGGCACCCGATGCCAAGTCGGCGCGCGCGTTGTCGGGCCGGTAGTCGCTCCGGCTGGTGGCGTTCCCGCTACATTGCCCGTCGCCATGGAAAGCGCGACGTGACACGTAACTCAATGCGGTCCACACGATCGATGTGTGCGGCGCTGGGCGTGGCCTTCCAGGCCGTCGCCCTGACGGTGCTCGCGGTTCCGGCATTTCCGGCGAAGGCCCAAGGGCAAACACCGGTGGCCGCACCCCCTCGCGGCAGCGTGGCATGGCGCGATGCGCTAGCTGATTCACTGGTGCGCCGCGCCATCGATCGACGCAGCGTACAGCTCGCCGACAGCACGCTGCTCAGATACTCGGCCTCGGCACACGGCTTTCTCGCCTTTCTCGCGCAGCTGGGCGAAGGCGTGATTATTCCGCCCAAGGTGGTGCAGAGCGAAGAACTGCAGCTCGCCATTGCCTGGTGGCAACCGGGACGCAGTGCGCAGCGCCTGGTCGGTCGTCGCGACACGACGCTACTGCCGGCCGACGTGGGCTACTATCGCGATCGCTACAGTGTGGTACTCGACAATCTTCCCGATCGCATCCGACTTGGCGATGGACAGGATGTGCGCGACGTGCCCCACCCGCTGGCCGCCCTCGCGCCGCGGATGTACGAATACGCGATGGGAAGTGTGCTGCGCATCCGCATTCCCGGTCGCGAGATTGTGGTCGACGAAGTGAAGTTCCGCCCGCGCAATGCCGCGCAACCGGCGGCCGTGGGTTCGGTGTATCTCGATCGCGAGACCGGCGCCGTGGTGCGGTTGTCGATGACGTTTACGCGTGCCGCGATCATCGACAAGCGCATTGAGACGCTGGTGGTGACGCTCGAGAATGGTCTGGTGCGCGAGCGCTACTGGCTGCCGCGACGGCAAGAGGTAGAAGTCTCCCGTGGCAGCACGTGGTTCGACATCCCGGTGCGAGGCATCGTACGCGGCCGCTGGGAGATCTCGGGCTACACCGTGAATGAGCGCCTCGCGCAGAGCACGATGATGTTACCGCGATGGAGTTCGGTGCCACGCGATTCGGCCAAGGTGTATCCGTTCACCGGTCGCGTCATCGATGCGCTACCGCCGGACATTCAGATGGCGAGCAGCGAAGAGGTCGTTCGCGCCCGCGTGCAGGCGGAAGCAGCGATTCGCAGTTCGATGTTGTCACGGCCCACGACGGCCTCGGTGACGGGTCGCGGCATCAGCGATCTCGCGCGCTTCTCGCGCAGCGAAGGGCTGGCCGTTGGCATCGGCGCGTCGCACCGCAGCAGCCTCGGCGTGCAGGTGGGCGGCCGGGTGCGCTACGGGTTTGGCGACGAGCAAGTGAAGGGTCAGCTGGCGATCGGACCAGTGCCCGCGTTTGGTCGCGCACCCCTGATTCAGCTGTTCGCCGAGCGCGATTATCGCGATCTCGCGTTCGCCGAGCGGGCCGGCGTGACGAATTCGTTGGGGGCGGCGCTGTTCGGCAGTGACTATACCACACAGGTCGAGACGCGCGCCGTCGGTGTGTTGTGGCGCCGCACGCCTACCAGCGCGTTGACCTGGCGGCTGGCGTATGAGAGCGATATCCCGCTCTCGGTGCAGGCCTCGTCGGTGTCAGGGCGGTTCGCGCCCGCACTGAATGCGTGGGACATTGCGGGTGTGCGCGCCGAGGTGCAGGGCACGGGCGGCTGGGTCGGTGGCGATGCGCGCGGTGTGCGGGGGACCTGGTCGCTGCAGATGAGTGCCGGGGCCTTCGAAGGGAATGGCAATGTGCGCGTGACCGATCCGTTTGCGATTCAGCCGCTGCTGCAACCCTTGGTGGCCCGAGCGCAGGGATTGGTGCAGATCACCAAGCCCTTGGCCGGCGATCGTGCGCTGTTTCTGCAGACCTTTGCCGGTGTGGCTGGTGGGCGCGATCTGCCGCCGCAGTGGTTGATCTTTGCTGGTGGCCCGTGGTCGGCACCGGGTTACGACTTTCACACGTTCGCGTCGCGCGCGATGTTGTCGCAGCGGGTCGAGTTCCGACAGCCGGTACCGGCGCCGTCGATTCCGCTCAAGCGATGGGGACAGTCACCGCCACACGTGACGCTCGCGCCGTTTGTGCAGGTGCTGGCGACCGCCAGTGGGACTCCCGACCGTCCCACCACCGCGGCGTTTCGGCCGTCGGCCGGTCTTGGTCTGTTGCTGTTCTACGATCTGGTGCGGGCCGATGTGGCGCGCGGGCTGCGCGACGGACAATGGCGCTTCGCCATCGACATCGATCGCGGTTTCTGGGGGATTCTCTGAGCGAACGTTACGACGCGGCGTACTTCGACAAGTGGTACCGGCACCCGACGCATCGTGTGAAGACGGCGGCCGAACTGGCCCGTCAGGTGTCGTTCGTATTGCACACGGCCGAGTGGGTGCTGGGGCGACGTGTCCGCACCGTACTCGACGTGGGCTGCGGAGAGGGAAACTGGTATCCGGCGCTGCGGGCGCTCCGTCCCCGCGTTGCGTATCAGGGCGTCGATCCGAGTGCGTATGCGGTGGCGACGTTCGGCGCGCGCCGGCATCTGCAGCAGGGGGGCATCGAGGATCTCGAGTCGCTCGATCTGCGCGAGCGGTACGATCTGGTGGTGTGCTGCGGGATGCTGAACTACTTGTCCGTGGCCCAGCTCACGAGCGGCCTTGGCCATGTGGCACAGCGTACGGGCGGCATGGCGTACCTGGAGCTATTTACGAAAGACGATCACTTCGAGGGCGACACCGACTGGCCGCCGCCCAAGTCGGCGTCCTGGTACCGCGGGCTGATGCAGCGTGCAGGGCTGATTCCCGTGGGGCTGCAGTGCTACGTGGCGGAAGCCGAGCAATACCGGGTCTCGTCTCTGGAACGGCTGTAGATTCCGCCATATGACAGATCGGGTTACCGCGCCAACGCGCTGGTCGACGTTTCTCGAGGAGCTGCGCGCCGAACGTCGCGCCTGTGATGCCCCGCGTCCGCTGCGGGCGCTGGCGGAAGAGTTCGCAGGCCGTTCGCTGGCGCTGCTCTTTCCGCAGTTCGCGCATCCGTCGCGCCTCGGCGCGGCCGGCGTTGACGACGAAGCGGCCCATGTGGAAGCCCTGTTGCGCGCGGCGATTACCCCGATGGTACAACACGTCGAGCACGTGGTAGCCACATTTCTGGACCGGCTACCGGACGTGCATGCGTCGTTGCAGCTGGACGCCGTGGCGATCCTGTCGGGCGATCCGGCGGCGGAGAGCCTGGAAGAAGTGATCGTGGCGTATCCTGGCTTTCTCGCCACGGCGGTGCATCGCGTGTCCCACGAGCTCTATCGGTTGGACGTCCCCGTCTTTCCGCGGTTGCTTTCGGAATGGGCACACCGGGAAACCGGTATCGACATCCATCCGGGCGCGGTGCTCGGGGCGAGTTTTGCGATCGATCATGGCACCGGTGTCGTGATTGGCGAAACGAGCATGATCGGTGATCGGGTGCGACTGTATCAGGGGGTGACGCTGGGTGCGCATGCGGTCAACAAGAAGCTGGCACACCAGAAGCGGCATCCCACGCTCGGCAACGATGTGGTTGTGTACGCGAATGCGACCATTCTCGGTGGGACCACCGTGATCGGCGATGGGTCGATCATCGGCGGAAACGTCTGGATGACGGCCTCGGTGCCGCCGCGGTCGGTGGTGCAATTCTCGAGTCGGGTGGAGCAGCGCCCGACCGACGACGGACTCGAGTTTCACATCTAGCATTCACCTGCGGCATTCTTCGGTCTCCCTTACCTCTCCGACCCATGCGCGTCTCCACGATTCTCGACACCATCGGCCACACGCCGCACGTGCGCCTGCATCGCTTGTTCGATCCGCGCGTCGAAGTGTGGATGAAGCTCGAGCGTGCGAATCCGGGCGGCAGCATCAAGGATCGGATCGCGCTGACGATGATTGAAGATGCCGAGCAGCGCGGCGTGCTCACGAAGGACAGCGTGATCACCGAGCCGACGTCGGGGAACACCGGGATCGGTCTGGCGATGGTGGCGGCGGTGAAGGGCTACTCGTTGCTACTGGTGATGCCGGAGTCGATGTCGATTGAACGTCGCAAGCTGATGGCGGCGTACGGCGCGACGTTTGATCTGACACCACGCGAGAAGGGGATGAAAGGCGCCATCGAACGCGCGCATGAGCTGGTGGCGAGCACGCCCAACGCGTGGATGCCGAATCAGTTCAATAACGAAGCCAATATCCGCGCGCACGCGATGACGACGGCGCGAGAAATTCTTGCCGACTTTCCTGATGGGGTGGACTATCTCATCACTGGAGTTGGTACGGGGGGACATATCACGGCGTGCAGCGAAGTGCTGAAGCAGCATTGGCCGGCGATGAAGACATTTGCGGTGGAGCCGGTGAAGTCGCCGGTGATCAACGGCGGCGCGCCTGGGCCGCATCGCATTCAGGGTATTGGTCCGGGCTTCATTCCCGAGAACCTCCATCGCGACACGCTGGACGGGGCCATCGAGGTGACCGAGGAAGCGGCTTTCGAGTATACGCAGCGTGCGGCGCGCGAAGAGGGCCTTCTGGTGGGCATCTCGAGCGGCGGGTCGCTGGCCGCGGTCGCACAGAAAATTCCTGAGATGATCGACGGGGCACGGGTGTTGACGTTCTGCTACGACACGGGCGAACGCTATCTCTCGATCGACGGACTGTTCTCCGTATGAGCATAGTCTTGCGCGTTGGCGCGGCCATGCTGCTGTGCACCCCGGCGCTTGCGTGGGCGCAGTCGCCCACGACCGCGCCGATGACGCCGAAGGTTACGCGTGCTGATCTCGCGGCCGCGTACATGCGGGTGGATGCTGCTTACACGAAGCGTGAGGATGCGAAGAGCATATCCGACTCGTTGCGCGCACAGGTCAACCGAACCGTCGATCGCGCGGCGTTGAGTTTCTTCAGCGGACAGTTTGCAATGGCCGTCAGCACGATCGACGCCGCCGCTGCGCAGCTCACGGGCGTTGCGATGTCACCGTCGCTGTCGCCGTCCCCCACGGGGCCGCGCTCCCTGAACGGTGCGCCGGTGAGTGCTGCCCGCGACGAGTATCTGGCGCGGCTCGCGGTGGTGGATAGCACGGGTCCCTTGGCGCAGGCGCTGCTCTCCACCCGTGAGCGCGCGAAGCTGTTGGTCGATGTGCCGTCGCCGGAGCGCAGTGCGGAATTTTTGAACGACCCCGCCAAACTGTTTCGTGATCTGGCCCGGGAAGTGAGTGTGCTCGAGCGGGGGCGTGATCCGTATATCGGCTTGGTGGGCGATTTCTGGCGCGTGTACCGCGGCGCGAACAACGTGCTGGTACCTATGCGTATCGTGGTGCCACCGGCGGCAAATGTGCGAAAACCGGTCGGGGTGTTGCTGGTGTTGCATGGAGCCGGCGGCGACGAAAACATGTTCGTCGATGCCTACGGGAGTGGCATCGCACCGCAGCTTGCCGCCGAGCAGCGACTCATTCTCGTGTCGCCGAAGACCGATGTCTTCGGCACCACACCAGAGCACTTCGATGCACTGATGGCGCTGCTGCGCAACGAATTCCGTATCGACAGCTCCCGGGTGTATGTGATCGGACATTCCATGGGCGCCGGCGCAGCCGCGCGCCTGGTGCAGGCGCGTCCGGCGCAGATCGCGGCGGTGGCACTGCTGGCGGGCGGGAGTCCGATCACGGTCCCGAATGCCCCGCCGTCGTTGTTCGTGGGTGCGGAGCTTGATGGCATCATTCCCGCCGCCCGTGTGGAAGCGGCGGCAAAAGCGTCGCCTGGTGCCACGTATGAGCTCTTTCGCTACGAAGGGCATCTGCTGATGGTGGGGCACGGCGTACGACGCGCGGTGCCGTGGCTTGTGACACACACTCGCTAGGGGACCACCGAACCCCGGTGCCGCACTTTTCTCCGATTCTGTTTGCGCTGGCGTTCGCCACGATGGTGGTCGCGCTCACGGCGTTCGGTCGTCGCTTGCCGATCCCCGCGCCGCTGTTGCAGGTGCTTGCCGGGCTCGCCGTCGGATTCGTGCCGGGTGTGTCGATGCCGACGCTCGATCCGGACGTGGTGTTTTTCGTGTTTCTGCCACCGATCCTGTGGGCCGCGGCCTTTTTTACCTCGTTCCGCGAGTTCACGGCGAATCGGCGGGCGATCGGCGGTCTCGCGATCGGACTGGTGCTGGCCACGACCGCGGTCGTCGCGGTGATCGCCCGGATGCTGATCCCAGATATGCCATGGGCCGTGGCGGTCGCCCTCGGTGCGATTATCTCACCACCTGACGCGGTTGCTGCCGCGGCCGTGGTGTCGCGATTGCCGGTACCAAGCCGCGTGATCGTGATTCTCGAAGGCGAAAGCCTCGTGAACGATGCGTCGGCGCTCGTGCTGTATCGAACGGCGGTGGCCGCCGCCGTCACCGGCGCGTTCAGTTTCGGTGAGGCGCTGGTGCGCTTCTTCCTCGATGCCGGTGTGGGGGTGTTGGTCGGTCTCGCGATCGGATGGCTGACGGTGACAGTGGCACGGCGCACGCGCGATGAGCTCGCCGAGACCGTGCTGACGCTGGCGGCACCGTATGCTGCCTGGGTGCTTGCCGAGACGCTGCACGTGTCGGCTGTGCTGGCGTGTGTGGCCGGCGGACTCTACGCGCGCCAGCATCTCTCCTCGGCGGTGGGACCGCGCTCGCGCATTCAGGCCCGTGCGGTGTGGGACC
>JBBQAK010000074.1:0-12435 GCA_038316215.1 Gemmatimonadales bacterium
GGCCTACGTAAATCAGCGTACTTCTTCGACAGCAGCAACTCAGTTGGCACTTGGGCAAACAGCGGGTCGGCATAAAAGGCATCGCGATCGGCGAGCGCCAGCTTCATCGCTTCCATCATCACATGAATCGTATCGGGCTGATTGTGGCCCATCTTTTTGAGGTCAAAGCTTTCGAGCAAGCGCAGCGTTTGCAATAGATAAGGCCCCTGGTTCCACACGCCTGTTTTGCAAACGGTGTAGCCACGATAATCGACAGAGAGCGGGTCCTCGACGCGGCTGACGTGCGTCGCCAAATCGGTGTAACGAATAAGCCCGCCATTGGTCTCGCACCAGGCGGCCAACTCGCGCGCAATCGGTCCGCGATAGAAACAGTCGGCGACGTGACGCAGCCCTTTCTTGCGATCGCCGCCGGCTTGCTTCTCGGCATCGATCAATCGGCGCAGCGTCGTCGCAAGGTTGGCATGCCAGGGCTTCGCGTTGCGATCGAGAATCGCCAATGTCGGCTGGCCCACTCCGGTGACTGCGGAGACTTGAACGACCAGCAGGCCCGCCTGTTTGCCTCGGTGCGGCCGCTGGTGCCCGCGGATGTGGTGCGTGGGCAGTGCCGTCAGTATCGCGACGAAAAGGATGTTGCAGCGGATTCGACCGTGGAGACCTTCGCGGCAGTGAAGTTGTACATCGATTCGCCACGATGGAACGGCGTACCGTTTCTTATTCGCGCCGGAAAGTATCTCGCGGTGACGGCGACAGAAGTGCTCGTCATGCTGAAGCAACCCACGCATCATGCGCTGCCGGCCGGCGCGGCAAACTTCATTCGCTTTCGATTGGGTCCTGACGTGAAGATCACGATCGGCGCGCGCGTGAAGCGTCCCGGCGAATCACTCGATTCGGACCCGGTCGAGTTCACCGTGCTGCACACGCCGGGCACGAACGAGATGGATCCCTACGAGCGGCTGCTTGGCGATGCGATGGAAGGGGACGCGATGCTCTTCGCGCGCGAAGACTTTGTCGAAGCCGCATGGGCCACGGTCGGACCGGTGCTGGGCGACGCGACGCCCGCGTATTCGTACGAGCAGGGGCAGTGGGGACCGCGCGAAGCGGACCGGCTGGCGGAGAGTGCCGGTGGCTGGATCAATCCAGTCGCATCGGTCTGACATGCAAGGGCTCGAGAGCGACGGACCGGTGAAGCGAGAGATTCAGGTTGTCGCATCAGTCGATGCGTTGATGCAGCGCGCCGCCGAAACGATGGTGTTGCGTGCCGCCGATGCCATTTGCGAACGCGGTCACTTCATGGTGGCGCTCTCTGGTGGATCGACGCCGCTATCTCTCTTTCGGCTGTTGGCGTCACCGTCGTTTTCCTCGAGAATCGACTGGCGGCATGTGCACGTGTGCTGGGGCGATGAGCGTTGTGTTCCGCCGGAAGATGCGCGCAGCAACTATCGCCTGGCGTGCGAGGCGTTGCTGGATCATGTCCCAAGTCCCGAAGCGCACGTGCATCGTATGCACGGTGAAGAGGTGCCTGAGGTAGCGGCCATGGCGTACGAGGCGGAGCTGCGGACACTGTTCGGCGTGCATGAACAGCACGACGACTTCCCGTGCTTTGACCTCATACTCCTCGGCCTCGGCGACGACGGGCACACGGCGTCGCTGTTTCCTCATGGACGCGCGCTCCATGAACAGACTCGATGGGCTGTTGCTGACTATATCGAGGTCGTTTCGATGTGGCGAATCACGCTCACCTTGCCACTCATCAATGCGTCGCGTTGCGTGCTGTTTCTGGTCGCCGGAGCGGACAAGGCGGACGTCGTGCAACAGGTGCTCGCCACCCCTTCGCACGCCGACGCGTTGCCTGCGGCACGCGTGGCGCCGTCGCGCGGCATTCTGCAGTGGATACTCGATGGGTCAGCCGCTGCACATACGCCGGGTTTGCACACTACCGGCGCGTAGTGTCGGTCCCATATATCCGCGGCCGATCGGGTGGCCAGAAAGCCCTCCGCGTAACGGGTGCGAATTCGCTGCCCGTCGCACTGCTCCACGAATTCGACAATGCCGTGGACTGTATCCGGGAATACCGCGGTGGTGACCGGGGGCCCCTCTGCAGCGAGCGTTTGTAGCCCGTGGAGGCGATGCCAGCGGAATGTCCGTTTCTCTGACCGCCTCCGAACTCGTCATGGCTGCACTCGCTTGAAAAACTGAACACTGTGCGCTACACGTACTACCGTGCTCGGAGCAACGAGCACAGTTCCCACCGCAGGGTCGATGACGAGCGCGATGGCGCACGATTCGCTATCACCTGTCGCTCACACGTACGCGCCGCCGACGCCGACGCCAACGTTCGATACGTCGATACGTCGATACGTCGAGGATCATCGGATCCCTCGATGAATCCGTCCTTCGCCAACGTGACATCACGCTACGGAGCAACATCATGAGATACACGGATAGTTGTAGGATCTTCGGCGCCACGATATCGATCGGCGCCCTTACCATGGTGGGCTGCGCAGGACCCACCGGTCCCCAAGGGGGGCATGGAGACGGCATGATGGGAAGCGGCTTGAGTAGCGGCTGGATGGGCGGATACGGCGGACCATGGATGCTCGTCGTGGTGGTTCTTGTTGCCGGTCTCGTGGCATGGCTCGTTGCGCGTGGGAAGAACAAGAGCTAAGCCGAGCCCAAGGCTTTCGTGAGCGCGTCGGCGGCCATGCGTTGCGCTTCCTCCGCCTTGCTCACATCGGGAGCCAGCTCGAAGAACTCGAGCGTGACGGAGTCATTGCGATTCCTTCCGCGGCATCTCCGTAGTCGTTGACGAAGTTGCCGTCATGGCTCAGGCGTCCGTGGCGGAACCGTATGGCCAGGTCCAGCCACGGATCTCCGGGAGATCCTGCCCGTGCCGCGTGATGTACTCGTGGTGCTCCACGAGCCGGTCGCGCATCGTCTGGTGCACGTGAGGGCCGTGGGGCCCGACCGTCGGCACCCGCTCGGCCACGTCCATGACGAGATGGAAGCGGTCGAGCCCGTTGCGAACTGTCATGTCGAACGGGGTCGTCGTTGTGCCTTCCTCGATGAACCCGCGCACGTGGATGTTCCGGTGGTTCGTGCGGCTGTAGGTGAGTCGATGAATGAGCCACGGGTAACCGTGGTAAGCGAAGATGACCGGCTTGTCCGGCGTAAAGAGGGCGTCGAAGGCGTGGTCGGATAGCCCGTGCGGGTGAGTGCGCTCAGGCTGGAGCCGCATCAGATCAACCACATTGACGACGCGCACGCGGAGCTCGGGGAGGTGCTGTCGGAGCAGGTCCACGGCCGCCAGCGTTTCGAGCGTTGGGACATCGCCGGCGCAGACCATCACCACGTCCGGCTCGACGTGCTGATCGTTGCCGGCCCATTCCCAAATCCCAATACCGGCGGCCGTGTGCTTGATGGCCGCGTCGAGGTCGAGGTACTGGAGCTCGGGCTGCTTGCCAGCGACGATGACGTTGACGTAGTGCCTGCTTCGGAGACAGTGGTCGGTGACCGAGAGGAGCGTGTTCGCGTCGGGCGGAAGGTAGACCCGGACGACCTCAGCCTTCTTGTTGATCACGAAATCGATGAAGCCGGGGTCTTGATGGCTGAACCCGTTGTGGTCTTGCCGCCAAACGTGCGAGGTGAGGAGGTAATTCAGCGACGCGATTGGCCGACGCCACGGGATGTCGCGCGTGACATCGAGCCATTTCGCGTGCTGGTTGAACATCGAGCCGACGATGTGGATGAAGGCCTCGTAGCAGGAGAAGAGTCCGTGGCGACCGGTGAGGAGGTAGCCCTCGAGCCAGCCCTGACAAAGCTGCTCGCTAAGCACTTCCATTACGCGGCCGTCGGGGGCGAGATGGTCGTCGCTGTCGAGGATCGGCTCCATCCACGCACGGTTTGTGACTTCGAAGAGGGCGGTGAGCCGATTCGAGGCCGTCTCGTCGGGCCCAACCACGCGGAACGTCTCGGGGTTCATCACCATGACGTCCCGGAGGAACCGGCCCATCACCCGCGTGGCCTCGGCCGTGACGGTGGCAGGCGTCGGCACGTCGACGGCGTAGTTGCGCCAGTCTGGCATACGGAGGTCCTTGAGAAGGATGCCGCCGTTGGCGTGGGGGTTTGAGCCCATGCGGCGCTCGCCAAGGGGCGCCAGCGCGGCCAGCTCGGCCACGAGCCTCCCGTCTTTGTCGAAGAGCTCTTCGGGTCGGTAGCTTCGCATCCATGTCTCCAACATCGCCAGATGCTCCGGATTCTCGGCCAGCTCCGCCAGCGGCACTTGGTGCGAGCGGAACGTGCCCTCGACCTGGAGCTCGTCCACGACGGCGGGCCCGGTCCACCCCTTCGGCGATCGCAGCACGATCATCGGCCACCGCGGGCGCACGGTGACGCCCTGTGTTCTCGCGTTATGCTGAATGCACTGGATCGCGGCGATGGCGTCGTCGAATGCCGCCGCCATTCGCTGGTGCATCGACTCCGGCTCGTCCCCCGCTACAAAGACGGGCGCGTAGCCGTAGCCAACGAACAGGCTCGAGATCTCGTCGTCGGGCATCCGGCCGAGCACTGTCGGCCCGGCGATCTTGTAGCCGTTCAGGTGGAGGACCGGAAGGACGGCCCCGTCGCGGGCGGGATTGAGAAATTTGTTCGAGTGCCAGGACGCCGCGAGCGCACCCGTCTCGGCCTCGCCGTCGCCGACGACGCAGCAGGCGAGCAGGTCGGGGTTGTCGAACACCGCACCGTAGGCGTGCGCGAGCGAGTAGCCGAGCTCACCGCCCTCGTTGATCGAGCCGGGCGTTTCGGGCGACGTGTGGCTCGGGATGCCACCGGGAAATGAGAACTGCCGGAAAAGCTTTCGCATTCCCTCGACGTCCTGCGTGATCTCGGGGTAGTGCTCGGTGTAGCTCCCCTCGAGGTATGTGTTGGCGACCACGCCGGGGCCACCGTGACCCGGTCCGGTCACGTAGAGCACGCTCACGTCGTGCTGCTGAATGAGACGGTTGAGGTGGACGTAGATGAAATTGAGCCCGGGTGTAGTGCCCCAGTGGCCCAGCAGACGCGACTTGACGTGCGGCAGTGCGAGCGGTTCGCGCAAGAGCGGGTTGTCGACGAGGTAGATCTGCCCGACCGACAAGTAGTTGGCCGCGCGCCAATAAGCGTTGATGCGGTCTACGCCTTCCTCGGTCAACGGAAACCGTTCTGTCTGTACGTCGATGGTCATGGCAGAGTCGATTGAATGTTACCAGCGTGTCAGACAACAGGACTCTTCCCCCGAATACGCCTGGGCAGCATACCAACGGCCCACACCACATCGGCACCAGCGTCGCAACACGAAGTAGCGAGAAACTGGTGCCGATGAACAGTCTTCTGTTGCAACGCTACCGCATGATGCAGACCGAGCTTACGCAGGAATACTCGGAATGAAGAACGGCTGTACGATGGCCACGACCTGCGTCTTCGTAAGCGGTTCGTCGAACGCCATCGTCGCGGCGCTGGCGAGATCGATGTCGTTGGGGATGTTGCTGAGCGTCGCCACATTGACACCGCCGTGGGTGGTGTTCCCCTCGCCGGCGTACATCGCGGTGAACGCCGCCGTGACGGCAGCAGGCACATTCGTCAGATTCGACACACCAGCGGCCAGCAAGCCGTCTCCCTGCACGTACCCCGCGTAGCGCACCTGCGTCGGCGCACCGGTGGCGCGCCGCATGCGACGAATCTTCGACGCGTGGCGCGCTTCAACGGCGTGGATACGGAGCGCCGCCTCGAGCACGACCGTGTTGCTCATGAGGTTTCCCGCCTGTCCTTTGTAGGCGCGAACGCCAGTGTCCTCGGCGCCCTGTGCCACCGCGAGCAGAAACGGGAGGCTCGTGGTCGCTGCCGCGAAGGGGCCGCCGCCGGCTGCGCTTCGGTTCCCGGTGAAATCGAAACTCGTGGCGGTGAGCCCAAGCAGGTTGGTCGCGCCGTTGGCCAACAGGAATGCGACGTGCTGCTGCTCGTGCTTTTGAATCTGCTGCAGCGCCGGTACCGCGCCGGCGACTCCAGCCGCCGCGGCCCGCACCGGAGCGAACGCCGCGTTCTGCGCGGCGGACGCGCTGGTGCCCAGTACCGCTTTGTAAAACTCGTTCTCGAAGATCTCGAGCATGAGTGCGAAATTCAACACGTCGGTGACGCTCATCGTCTGCGCACCGGCTTCGCGACTGAGCGCGGCGAGCGCAACGGGCACTGATCCTATCGCCAGGGCCGCTCGCGTCATAGCCGCGGCGCTCGCGCCCTTGAGGATGGCGTCGCGCCGGCTCACGATGCGCTGAGTAATGTCGGGTTCGACGGCCGAGAGAATAGTGGCGTTCGGTGTGGTAGTCATTCGCTCGCTCACGGAGTGGGATTGGGAGGGCCGAAGTCCGGCGTGCCGGCCTTTGTTGCTGGCGGCGAGGAAACCTCGATTCGTGTTTTCACGAAGGTCGTCGCGCTGACCCGAGCCAAGGCGTCGGGGTACTCGATCTTCGCATTGAGACCCGCGTAGGTACCGCTGGGCACCACGATATCGTCCCCCGCGAAGCGCGTTCCGGCCGTACCGACCGCCGCGAGACCTGCGGCTTCACGTACGTCGCGCAGCGCTGCCGCATGTCGCGCCTCCATCGAATTGATCTTGCCAGCGATGGCGAGGTAGTCGGGGCTTTGGATGTACTTGCCGAAGCCGATCTGTGTGGCGACACCGGTATCTTCGAGCATTTCTGCCGTGCGCAGAATCGCCGCTCCGGTCGCTGCGGCAGCCGACAGCGCCGTCTGGTTGAACGACGCGTTGCCCACGCCGTTCGAACCCAGCAGCGCACGCAGGAACTCGCGATGCACGGTTTCGACGCCACGCAGATCGGTCATGATTTCCCGCTGTTCGGCCGTCATGCCTGCGAAAGCCGCCGACGCGACTGCAGTGTTGTAATACGCCACTTCCGTCTGCTCGAAGAGAAAGAGGAAGTTGAAGATGCCGATGTCGGTGCGCAGGTCCAACGTTACCGGATCGCTTGCATTGCGGTTGGGGCCGGTGTTGCTCCCATTTCCGGTCGGGTTGTCCTCGCTACACGCAAACATGCTTGGCAGCAGTACTATCGCGCCGCCGAGTCCAGCGACTCGCAAAAACTGACGACGTGTTGCGAAGTCCCAAAGCTGATCGGCGCGCGATATCACGACCGTATCTTTCTCGTTGTTCATGCCGCTCCCTGTTCGCGGCTCTTCGCCGCAACGATAGCGCCCAACATCGGACGTACTCATGGAGGCCGACTATGCGGGACGCGATAGACGCGAAGCAACGGGCCCTGAGATACCCGCAGATAAAGCACGTACCGTGCCTGCGGTAGCCGGGATGGTGATGTGAGCACACGCGTACGACGCGTTGGAGCAAGCGAAACGAATCGTTCCGGCGAGCTGATACAATGACGGGAGCGTGGCAGCGCACCCACTACTGCCGTTACGCATCTCTCCAGCTACGCTCGGCGATATCACGGCGGCTTCGATGATTGCGAAGTGCGAGGTACGCAGCACTCGCGACGAGGCCGGCGATGAGCAGGTTGCGCGGCAGGCTGTCAGGTGCCGGCGGCGGCACGCTCACCACTCCGCTTGCATCGGTGATCGCCGGGCGGTCGGAGTAGCGCCCGCCAGTGGGTGGAGTGAATGCGCCGGCAAAGCGTTCGAGATCGTCCGCGACGCGTGGACCGCGCACCGGCGATCCGTGCCCGGCGCCGATCATGAACGGACGCAGGTCGGCGAGCCGTTCCACGCTCGCGCGCGCCGCGCCCCAATCGGTGGTGAGCGGAGCGGGTGGCACCGAGAACTCGTTTCGCAAGTTGAACATGGAGAGCGGTGAATCCTGGTTCACCGTCGCGAATGCATCGCCAGCGATGAGTGCGCTGTCGCGGTCGCGGAACATCGAGATGTGCCCGGCGGTGTGTCCCGGCGTGAAGAGCCAGCGCCACTCCGGCGCGCCGGGCACTGAACGGATCGATTCGGACTGGAGTGTCGAGCGTGGTGCGCATGGTGCTCCCGGGCTTGCAGGTGAGGAAACGCCATTGGATTCGTGCACGATGCGCGCCATGCACACACCATGCTCCCCAAGCTGACTTTGCCATGCTTTTCGACGACCGCTGAAGTCTGCGGGCTCATCTGACTTGACGAATGTTGACCCGCTCCGTGCGCTCGTCATGATCGCTGTCAATCGCGGTCGAAGCGAAGCTGCCCACACGTAGAAGCGGCGCTATCGCCGTAGGCAGGTGACTTGGGCGGATCAGTGCTTGCAACTGCAGCAAAGGCACTGCCACAGAACGTCAGCGGCGATCTCCTCTGCACGGCAATGTCCGCCGCGCTAAGTCAGCGCCGCTCATCGATCGCGAATGCGGCTCACCAGCTTTCCCAGCTCGCTGTAGATCAACACCACGCTGGCCATCGCCGCGCACACGAGCCATTGGTTCAGTGCAAGCGGCGTTGTGCCGAAGGCGATGTTCAGGAACGGTACGTGCACGACAGCCACTTGCAACAGCAACGAGAGTGCAACGGCACACCAAAGCCAGCGATTCGCGAACAGTCCCACAAACGCGCTTGTGCTGTCGGAACGGGCGGTGAAGCAGGTGAACAAGTTGGTAAGAACGAGCACCGTGAATCCTGCGGTGCGGGCCGTCGTCAGGTCGCCGGTACCGGGGATCAACCCGCCAGGCAGGTAGAAGTCCATCGTCAACAAGGTCAGCACCGCAATCACCAGACCCGTCTGGATGACACTCGACCACATGCGCGCGTCGATCAGCCGATCGTTCACGTGCCGCGGTTTGCGGGCCATGAGGTCGTCGCTTGAGGGGTCCACACCCATCGCGAGCGCGGGCGACGAGTCGGTGATGAGGTTGATCCACAACAGCTGGGTGGCCAGCAGCGGCAACACCACGGTGCCGCCGGACCCGCTATCTGTTGGCGTCAATCCGATCACGCCAGCGCCCACCACGCCGAGGAACACGGTCAGCACTTCGCCCATGTTCGACGACAGTAAAAAGCGCAGGAATTTGCGGATGTTGTCCAGGATGGCACGCCCTTCACGCACCGCTTCGACAATGGTGGCGAAGTTGTCGTCGGCCAGGATCATCTTGGCCGCCTCCTTGGTTACTTCGGTACCGGTCACGCCCATCGCGACGCCGATGTCAGCCGCCTTCAACGCCGGCGCGTCGTTGACCCCGTCACCGGTCATCGCCACGATGTTGCCGTCGGCCTGCAGTGCGTCGACGATGCGAAGCTTGTGCGCTGGCGCGACCCGGGCGTAGACCGACGTGGTACGCACAGCAGCAGCGAAGGCCGCCTCGTCCAGCGCATCGATCTCGGCGCCCGTGAGGGCCGGTGAGCCCGCGTCGACGATGCCAAGATCGGCGGCAATGCGCGCGGCCGTTTTCGGATGATCGCCGGTAATCATGACCACCCGGATGCCGGCCCGGCGCGCTTCGCGGATGGCCACCGCCGCTTCTTCGCGAGGCGGGTCGATCATGCCCACGGTGCCGACGAAAATCAGCTCGCGTTCCAGTCGCTCCGCGTCTGCCGGGTCTTCGCCAGGCGTCAGCGGCCGGTACGCCACCGCCAGTGTGCGCAGTGCAGCGTCGGTGAGCGTGTCGACATCGGCCAGCAGCCGCGCCCGCATGGCGTCATCGAGCGTGACGACGTCCAGCCCCACCCGCACTCTTGTACATCGGCTTAGCAGCACGTCGGGCGCGCCCTTGGTGATCGCTACGAGCTCGTCGCCGTGTTCGTGGTCGCGCTCGATCGTCGTCATGAGCTTGCGCTCTGAGGTGAATGGGATTTCGCTCACCCGCTCGAATCGCTGTACGCGCCGCTCGGTGACCGCGCCGGCCCCAAGCTTTCGCTCGGCCACGAGGAACGCCGCTTCGGTGGGGTCGCCGTGGATCTCCCACGCGCCGCCCTCTGCCTGGCGCAGATCGGCGTTGCCCGCAAGGCTGCCACCACTGAGCACCACCCGCGTTTCATCGTGCAGCGGAATTCCGGCGGGCAACTCGGCTCCATCGTGTTCAACCTTACCTTCAGGCGCGTACCCCACTCCACTGATGTGCGTGTCGCCCGACGCCGTCATCACGCGCTCGATGGTCATCTCCGAGCGCGTCAGGGTCCCGGTCTTGTCCGAGCAGATGACCGAGGCAGAACCCAGCGTCTCCACCGACGAAAGATTCTTGACGATGGCGTGGTGTTTGGCCATCCGCTGCACGCCGAGTGCCAGCACCACCGCCAAGATGGCGGGCAGCCCCTCGGGTACTGCAGCGACCGCCAATGACACGCCGAGCAGCAACACGTGGACCACATCGGCGGTGCTGCGTATTTCAGACATGAGCAGGATGGTGCCTACTACCACGACAGCGATGATCACGACCGCCACGCCCAGCGTACGCCCAACGCGCGCGACCTCCTTTTCCAGCGGAGTTGGTTCCTCGGCCGTGGCTTCCAGTAGCGCCGCGATCCGGCCCATCTCAGTCTCCATGCCGGTGGCCGTCACCACCGCGCGACCAGTGCCTTGCGCAACGGCCGTGCCTTTGAAGACCATGTCGAGCTGGTCCGCCAATGGCGCCGGCTTGGGCAGCGTGGCGGTGGACTTGAGCACGGCTTCACTCTCGCCGGTGAGCGCAGCCTCCTGCACGCGCAGTGTCGTGTCTTGCAAGAGGCGCGCATCGGCACCGACGGCGTCGCCCTCAGCCAGGACGATCACATCGCCGCGCACTAGTTCGGCGCTGGGTACGCGCTGCTCTTTGCCGTCGCGCAGCACGGTTGTGGTGGCGGCCGTCATCTTGGCGAGGGCCGCGACCGCGTTCTGCGCCTTCGCTTCCTGCACCAGGCCGATCACGCCATTCAGCAGCACGACAGCCGCGATGACGAGTGCGTCGACCGGCCAGCCGACACGGCCTTCAATCCACCACGCGACCAGCGCGACGGCAACTGCCGCCAGCAACAGGTAAATCAGCGGGTCCTGAAACTGCGCCAACGCACGCCGCCAGGTGGGAACGCGTGGGGCAGCACGCAGGTCATTCGGACCATTCTGTGCGAGTCGCCGCGCCGCTTCCTCTGCGCTGAGCCCGCTTTCCACATCCACCTCCAAGGCCGCCGCCACCGCGCTGGTCTCCATGACCGACGGATCGCCGATGTCTCCGGGGTTGCTGGCTTTCGCGGGTTCAACGGCTTGCGTTGCGATGGCTGGAGGCGGCGTCATACGTCACCCAAGCGCAAGACCCTCTCCAAGCTGAATGCCGTGCACCGTGCGCCCAAT
Organism: Gemmatimonadales bacterium; assembly: GCA_038316215.1. Classification (GTDB taxonomy): domain Bacteria; phylum Gemmatimonadota; class Gemmatimonadetes; order Gemmatimonadales; family Gemmatimonadaceae; genus Gemmatimonas. The sequence goes on from JBBQAK010000074.1 coordinate 11,288, forward strand.
GGCGCGCGAAGGGACCACCGACCGCGGCGGCGAAGACAGTCAGTGCAAATGCACGAGCGGCTCGTGACGGTCATGGATGTCGTCCCGGCAACCTCAGTGCTTGCCCTGCAGCTGCCGACGACGATGATCCCCTACGAGGCCGCTCGATACGTCAGCGTCACCAGCGAGGATCTTCCCCTTCGACCTGCTCGCCGGCGCCTACGTTCTCGATCCCGGACAGTTCGACTGTGCTTTTGCGCAGGCGTGGGTGAGCAAGGATGACCGGCTCGACAACATCTGGTTCTTTGATCCCATGGCACTGCTTGTCGGACTGCCGGAGCATGTGCTCACCGGCGCTCTTGCGCACGCGGCGGTCGTCTACTGCAGTTCGATGGATCCTCGAACGCACGAACGCGGGCGCACATGGTGGGTGATGTCGCGCCAGGCATCATTCGGTGCGAACGAAGCGCGCCCCAATCTGCATCAGCGCCTCCCCCATCTTTTCGGGTGCCAGCACGAAGTCGACATACGACGACGCGTGCGCACGCGTCGGCATACTGTCCACTGCTGCAGAAGCGTCCTGCGCAAACGTCGTGCCCCCCTTCTCCTTGATGTACTGAACGCCAAGCGTTCCGTCGCCATCATACCCGGAGAGCACGATGCCGATCGCGTACTCGCCCATCGCCGCTGCCAACGAGGCAAAGAACAAGTCGATCTGCGCATTTCGTCGGCTGCGCGGCGAGATCACGTTGAATGTGAACTGCTCAATTTCGAGATCGGCATTGGCCGGTATCACATACACATGATTGGCTCGTACTGGCATTCCCGACACCGCCACCATGGTTGGCATGCTCGAGCACCGTGACAAAATCAGCGCCAGCTGACTGTACGCATCGGGGGTGATGTGGGAAATGATGACAAAGGCCATGCCGGTGTCGACCGTGACCGACTCCAACAGCGCCTTGTAGGCGTTGAGCGCACCGGCAGAGCCGCCGACCCCCACGATGTAACTCGGACGGGTCGCGTTCAGGGGCGCGCTGCTTTTAGCGGCGGGGGGGGGGGGGGGCGTCGGGCATGAGTTTACGCCTCCGGTTCGACGTTGGCCTTCCCGATCTTGCTCTTCTGCTTCGCGCTCGCGGTGGCGTCGGCATCCATCGGCATCAACGACA
>JBBQAK010000114.1:0-9696 GCA_038316215.1 Gemmatimonadales bacterium
AGATGGAATCCATGAAGCCGCGATCCCGCTGCACATACGCAATGCCGCGCTGCTCGAGCCGCGCCGGCGCCTGCTGAAACGTGGCACGCGACACGTTGAAGGCGATGTGCTCCACGCAACCCACCTCGCGGGGCGCCGCGCGGCCAGCGTCAGGGTGCGACTCGTTCGTGAACACCGTGAGCAGTCGTCCGTCACCCGGATCGAAATACAGGTGATTCTCGGCCTCAAGCCCAAGGTTGGGCTGCTCGAAAATAAACGGCATCCCCAGTACGCCTTGCCAAAAATCGATCGCGGACTGACGCGTTGAGCCCACGAGGGTGATATGGTGGACCCCTTGCACCTGAATGCGCTGCATGCTTACCCCAGCGAGATGGCGGACGTGTGCGACCGTCGGAACGTGCACCGAAGTCCGCACGCTGGCAACGCACGCGTAGCAATGGCGCGCTGACGTGCTACGTTGAAACACCATGAGCGTTTCCATGACAGCACAGAGCGGCCCGGCTACCCGCAGCGCGCGCTGGCTCCGCGCCATCGCGACGCTCGGCACGTGCGCGAGTCTCACGGCGTGCCACTGGATCCGCACGGGTGACCCGGCGCCGTTTCGTCCCGTCGCTTCCGCACACGTGAAGGTCGTCGGTGACTGTGCAACCACGAATAGCTGTCGCGACTCGGTCGATCTCGTCGCCATGGGTGTGAGCGGATTCCTGGTGATTCCGTGGCGCGACAGCACGACGGTAGTGATGACGCCCCCGTCGTTCACCAATCCCACACTCTGGTGGACGGTGTTCGGGAATTGGCTCTTCGGGTCCACCGCGAATACCGCGCGTATCGAGCGTCGGTTGCGCGCGCTTCCCGCCGCCGGCCCTGACCGACTGGCGCGCGTGCGCGCCGTACTCGTCGGGCACGGGCATTATGACCATCTGATGGACCTGCCATATCTCGCGAGGTATCTGACCAGCGCGACCGTGTATGGCAGCAGCTCCGTGGTGAATACGCTCCACGCCGTCCCGGTCTTCGGCCGTGCAACGACGGGCGCGTCGCGACTCGTTTCCGTCGATACCGTAGCTGGCGTGAGCGTCGATGATCCAGGACGATCGATACGCCTGAGCGAGATGGTCGCCGTGCGTGCGATCGCCTGGGAACACGCGCCGAATTTCGGCTCGCATGTCATCGCCCGCGGCAACGTCACACCGGCGCAGACGTCACTGCCGCGTGGACTTTTCGGATGGAAACTCGGACGCGTCTACGCCTACGCCATCGATCTGCTCGACCGCGATGGCCGCGTTGGCAGTCGCATTGTCGTGCACGACGCGGGTGCATCGCCGGAGGTCGTGCGTCGTGCCGTAGCCGTGATCGGCACCATGCCGCCCGCGCGAAGTACCGTGCTGATCATCACCGCCGCCAACTTCGATCAGGAGCCGTCGTACCCGGATATTCTGCTCGCCAGCCTCGCGCCTCAGCATGTTGTGCTGGGGCACTGGGAAGATTTCTTCCGGTCACCCGAGAAATCCGAACGCGTGGTGCGTGGGATCCGCGGACAACGGCTCATCGACCTCGTCCAACGGTATCAAGGAGATCGCTGGACAGCGCTCCGCGCCGGCGCGACGTTGCGCGTACGGTTTTAAGCCACGCCGGCATTCGAACTCTCCCCTACGTATGATGCGACTTTCGATCGCGTGGCGCTCGCTGCTGCTCACCGTGTTGGTCACGGTGGAACCAGTAGACCTGCTCGGCCTTCAGAGCGTGTCGCTTGGCGGCGGATTGGCATCCTCCTGGGCCGCGATACCAGTGCGGCGACAGCGTTCCCCCACGGTCACGGTCCTCGATTCTGCCGGCGCCCGGTTTGTGCGGCTCACCGGGACCGGAAGGGCGGGATGGTTCGTCAACCGGTTTGCAGTCCCGGTAGCTCCGTCGACCACCCGACTCGCCGTCTCATGGCGCGTGCTGATCGCTCCACACCGCGCCGATCTGCGCGCGGCCGCCACGGACGATTCCGCGCTGCGGGTGTTTGTCGTGTTCGCCACGCAGGGACCGTTTGAGCGGACGCCGCGTACGTTGTTCTACACGTCCGGTACGGCTGAACCATCGGGCTACAGCCGACCGAGCTTTCAGTCGCGCGCCCTGCACGTGATCCGGATCGGACCAGACGCCTCCTCCAAATGGGTTGAGTCCGTACTCGATCCGTTCAGCGACTACCAGCGCATCTGGGGTGGCACACCGCGAGCGGTCGTCGCCGTGGGGCTGATGCAGGACACGGAGCAGACGGGCGACTCGGCCACCGCTGATGTGCGCGAGCTCACCTGGATCTCACGGCCCTAGTGCGAAGCGCCGACGGCTGCGAGCGCCGCGCGACGGCACTACCGTAAGCGATACAGCTCGCCCGTTGGTTCGAATGGACGGTCGTCGAACACGTGCACCACGTCTCCGCGTAGCATCAATGCGGTGGCCACGCCGGTCGCGGCTGCCTCCGTGAGCGTGAACCGGGCACGTAGCCACTCACTCAGGGCGCGGCCCGTAAAACTGTTGTCATACCAGAGCAGATGGCGACGGCGGGCGCCGACGGCAATGCCATCAGAGTCGCGAAGGCGACGCGCCACCGCCTCGAGATCCGGCAGCACGTCGTCGGACGACGCTCCATCGACCGGGGACGCCACGAAGCGAAAGAAAAGATACGCGTCTTCGAAGTCATGTTCAGACACGACATGCTCAATGCACCCCAGCGCGGTGAGCCGCTCGCCGATGCGCACCGCGACGGCGCGCGATACCGACCAGCGGTTGGCAATCCACGTCACCGCATCGGCCGCCACAAAGCACTGCGGATACTGACGTAAATGATGTCGTCGGTCTCGCACCTCGATGCCGTCGAGTCCCCGCATTTCATCGAGCAGTTGTGCGGCGGTGAACTTCGGCATCGTCTCAAGACGCTCACCGGCCGGCATCGTGATCTCGTCCGAAATTCGCGCGGAGCGCTTCGGCGTCGGGACGCCGGGCGCCGTCGGTTCCGGCAAGTCCGCGTGATATGCATCGATCCAGCGGATGAACTCCTCGATAGCCATCGGCCGCGCGATGAGATATCCCTGCACGTATTGCACGCCACGCGCAGCCAGATAGTCCCACTGCGCTTCCGTTTCCACGCCCTCGGCGATCAAGGGGATCTGGAGCGTGTGCGCCAAGGAAATGATCGTATCCAGCACCGGCCGCTCCGTCGTCGATTCGTCCACATGCCTGACGAATTCCCGATCGATCTTGAGGCGGTCGACACTAACCCGGTCGATCGACGCCAAGCTGCTTTGCCCAGTCCCGAAATCGTCGAGGGCCAGTTTATACCCAGCCGCCCGCAGCGCCCGCAGCACGGCCTCGGATCCGGCATCCACGACGTCTCGCTCCGTGACCTCCAAGAGCACATGCTGTCGTGGTAATGATGCCGAGTCGAAAATCTTATCAAGCGTTTCGTCGAATCCGGGCGAGCGGAGCTGCGCCGGTGTGATGTTGAACGAAAAGTAGAGCGCACGATGCGTCTCGAGCACCGCGGCGAGCCGATCACGCGCTTTCGCCATGACCATGTTGGACATGGGCACAATGAGCCGCGATTCCTCAGCCAGTCCAATGAACTCCAACGGGGGAAGGATGCCTCGCGCTGGATGCGCCCACCGCATGAGGACTTCACCGCCGACGCAGCGGCCGCTTTGCACGGACACGATTGGCTGCACGAAGGGTTCGAATCTCCGCTTCCGCAGCGCGATCTCGAGCCGTCGCTGCGGATTCGCCCGATCACGAAATCTGCTCTGAAGCGCTCCCATAAGCGCGACCGCGAATACCGCCCCCAGGAGCAATACGACAAGCGCGCTGCCCCCCAGCCGAGACAGCACGTGCCCGACGGTGATCGACTGCACGAGACGTATGCGACGTGCCGGCGACCAGGAGCTCCGCCGCCAAAGCACTTGCCCGCGATCCGTCGACAGTATCACGTTCATCCACGGCACCGGCTCGCTGCGGCCCGCAATCAGGTGACGATCCCAGCGCCGCGCATCACCCGACCACTGCAGCGCGAGGCGAGACAGCACGTTCGGGTCGAGCTCCGCGAGCAGAACGGCCGCGCCCCGCGTTGAGATGGTACGGAGCCCGACGGAGCGAATCGATGGCTCGACGTAGAGCAACGCCTCCCCTTCGCCCGGCAGCGTCGGCAGCGCTGTGAGGCGTCGCACGCCGAGTGGACCACACCACGACTCCGCGAGCGTCGGTCGTAGGAAGTAGGCGCGCGCGACGGCACTGGTGAAGCTGACACTCACGATTCGCCGAATCGTGTTGTCGTCACAGGCGGTCGGCGAACGCTCAAGCAGGCGCGAAAAATCCTGCTCGAGGGCAACGAACGTCTCATCCCAGAAGGCGCCGACCGCCCGCGCCTCGTCGCGCATGGCTCGTCGATCACGGGCGACCTCGATGGTTGCCCACGCGACCAGTACGCCAACGAGGGACACGGCAAAAGCCGCGCACCAGGCCACGGCGCCCGGGCGCGCCACGCGTGTGCGAAGCCAAGAGAGAGTCACCTAGGGTGGTATCGGCCTGTCACGATGAATGCTGAACACACGCGGGGCTATCGCCTGTACCCCGCGTCGGTACGGTGACGCAACGTGATGCTCGGGTCGGGAACCGGCCCCGATGCGCCACCAACGCCAGTCCGGCGAGTCCCGCCGCCAGCAGCATCAGCTCGCCCAGCAGGATCACGCGAACCGCGTGTTGGCCCCGTTGTCGTATGCACTCACAGGGCCCTTGGCGCGGCGACGTGGCGACGAGGGTGCCGCCGTCGCGGCGTTTGAGCACAGCATGGTCGATATCCCCGCCGACGTGCCGGCCGAGTCACCGGCACTCGGCCAGGAAGTCGATCGATTCGCGCACGCCGACGCATTGCGGGCCGTCGGGCGCATCGACGACGCGGAGCGCTGCCGCTGGTCGCTCCGTGATGGGCCGGGGTTGCCGAGCGCGCCGTTTCTCCCAAGCATTCCAGTCCGTCGACGCTAGAGACCATTAGATTGCGCAGCATGCGAGTCTCGACTTCAATCCAACGTCTACCGCAATGAATGAGCCGCGCACCATCGATCCCCTGCACGGCGTGACCCTCAAGGCCATGGTCGAGCATCTCGTCGAGCGCTACGGCTGGGACGGACTGGGCGAGCGCATCGAGATCCGTTGCTTCACGCATGATCCAAGTGTGAATTCATCGCTCAAGTTCTTGCGCAAAACTCCGTGGGCGCGGGCCAAGGTCGAGTCGCTGTATCTGCATTCGGCGGCGCATCCTCGAAAGACGCCGAAACTTCCCGAGGCCGAGTAACCGCCATGTCACTGCGCTACCGGTCCGCGGCGATCGTCCTCGCCTACATCATCGGGGCGTCGGCGTGCGTGCCGGCACACACCGCGCGGCGCACGGCTACGATCGGTGAGCCGCCTACTGCGTTAGTGGGCGCGTACGAGGACGATTACGGCGGGGTATACCGGATCACCGCCGACAGCTGGCGACACGGGGCGACCGCCGTGTACGACGTCGTGGCCTGGCACGCCGACTCGCAGTACGTCGTGGCGCGCAATGCACCGGGCAATCCGTCGGCGCCGAATCAATGGACGAGAATCGACTGGATGCCGCTCACCGACATGCTGCCGTATACGTGGGCGTTCTGTTTCACTGCCTACGACGCGCCGACGCGAAGGGCTGCCGAAACGACACCCGCCGCCGTCCGGGCAACGCCGCGTTCCGGATGCAACGGGTTCCCCTTCTCGCGCATGAAGCGGCGCGCGGAGTAACACGCGCGGGCGACGAGGCGACGGTGTTCGATGGGGCCGTGCAGCGTCCGTGGCCGTCGTGGATCGCACGCATCATGCTGTAATATCGCGCCGCGATGGAGCGACGACGGCGGCGGCAAGCGCGCTGAGTGCCTCGCGAAGGACCGTCACCAGTAGCGGATCCTCAAGAATCTGCGCCGCGTCGATGCGCTTGCCTCCCAGCGGCACGACGCGACTCGCGCCTGGCACTACCCGCGTCGACATGGTTTGCAGGATCTCCGTCAGCGCCGCAGGCGCATGCTCCGACGCTCCCGAGGCGGTGAGGAGCCCGACCGGCTTGTGATACATCTCCGACGCGCTCACTAGCCAGTCGAGCGCATTTTTGAGCGATCCCGGCACACCATGCGCGTACTCAGGGCTTGAGATCAACACGGCATCGGCGGCACCAACTTGCGCGCGTAAACGCGCCACGCTCGCGGGCGGCACCGCGCCCTCGACGTCGAGATCGGGGTTGAAATGCGGCAACGCCCCGAGATCCGCGTAGAGTTCGACATCATACGCCGCCGGCTCAACCAGCGCCGTGGCACGCAGTACTTCGGTATTGTTCGATCGCATACGAAGGCTGCCCGATATCGCGAGAATTCGCACGGCGGTCCGAGGCAGTGAACGGCGAGGGCGCATGCCCTACGGCGTTGCCGCGATCGGCGCTTCGGCCATGGCGACATTGAATGGGTCGCACCAAATGATCACCCACGTATACCGCACACCAGGCGGAATCTGGAACGTGTACGTTTGTGCTCCCGTGCGCGAGCGTAGGGCGCCGATGCGCAGCGGCTGCCCCGTGTTGGGATTATTCGTCGTGTTGAGGTACACGACCGGCCCCGGCGTTTGCGCAATAGAGAAATCGGAAGAGAACGTGAGTTGAGCCGTTCCATTCGACGCCGCCAGCGAGACCGTGCCGGTCACGCTGTAGCCCGTCCGGCGTAACGTGCCGGTGGTAGCCGTTCCCGATGGAGGCGCCATGTCGGAACCAACCTCCTGTGCATTCGGAGCCATTGGAGGCTCGGCGTTGCTGCACGCCAGCATCAACATCGCCGCCAAGAGCACTGTTCCTTTTCGCATCACAGGCACTCACCGAAAGGGTCCGAAGGACGACATCGCATTACTCGGCCAATAACCTAACGATACGCTTCTCCCACTCGGCATGCCAGCGATCGCCTTCGTGAAATTCGCCGTACCCTTCGTAACGAATACGTCCCTGCTTGTCGATCAATACGAAGCTGGGCCAGTAGCGAATGGCATACAAATTCCAGTTTGCCCGATCATTGTCTTGCGCGATCGGCCAGGTCACCTCGTACTTCGTCAGCGCTTTCGCCACGTTGGTGCGGTCATGCTCCCCCGCGTACAGTGGGAACTCGGAGCGGATATCACGATTGCAAGGATCCATCGCATCTGAACCACGGTCGTCAGAAGGGAAAGGGTTAGCGAATCGCTTTGACCGCAGTCAGCACGGCCGCGTTCGTGGGGCGAATCTTGTAGTCCGTTTGAATGTCCTTCCAACGCACGACGCCCTTCTTGTCGATGACGTACGTGGCGGGATGCGGAATGCCACGACGGCTACCGGCAGGATTCATCACGCCATATCGTCCGATGACCGCATGATCCGGGTCTGACAAAAATGAGAAGTCCGGCTGCACCCCGTCGGCACCGATGCGAGTCACGGCTGTCTGTGTGCCCTTTTCGTCATCAATCGATACGACCAGCATCTCGGTGTCCTTCTTCAGTTCGTCGGACAGCAGCGAACGCATTTCCTTGAGCTGTCCAATGCAATAGGGGCACCAGTACCCACGGTAAAACACCAACACCACATTCTTCTTGCCGCGCATCGAGGACAGCGTCGTGGTCCCGCCGCCAAACTTGGCGAGCGTAAAGTCCGGCGCCATGGCGCCGACCGCGACACGCTCGATGTCAGTCGGCTCCATCTCTTTGCCATCGACAGGGCCGAGCGTGGCCGGTGCCTGAGCGTGCGCGACGCCTGAAAACCCGAGTGAAGTGACCGCCAAGGCAAGAGGGACGACAGCCCAACGCAAGGCATGGGTGGACCACGAACTGCGGATCATGGACGTAGGGAGAAGAGGGTGACGAGTGACCGACGAGGGCAACATCGTCTTGAACGACGGCCGCCCTTCACTCCAAGGTAGACGCGTCGATCCGCGGAAGTTCCAGCGCGGGGATGGGAACTCCGAAGCAGTGTATAGACTACGTGTGGCCAGATCGGCTGGATGTTTGCATACGCCGATCACACCGCCCACCATCCCACGTTGCTGGAATAGCTATGCTCCGTCGCCGTATCCTTCTTGGCATTCTGTCGCTCGTGGCCTGGTCGCGTGGCGCTTCGCTTCGCGCACAGGCCGCAGAGCGCCAGGACCTGACGCCCAACAGCGAGCTCAGCCTCGTCGCCGAGTCGAACGGGCTTCGTCCCGGTGGCGCGACGACCGTGGCGCTGCGCGTCACGATGGAGAAGGGCTGGCACACGTACTGGACAAATCCCGGCGACGCGGGGTTGCCGCTCGCGGCCCAGTGGTCGGTGCCGGCGGGAGTAACGGTGTCGACGCTTCGATTCCCCGCGCCACACGTCCTACCGCAGCCGCCGCTCATGAGCTACGGCTACGAAGGTGAGCTGTATGTGCTGGCCGACGTGTCCGTCTCCGCTGCCGTTCCCGTGGGGACTGTACTCACCGTGGCAGCCGATGTCGACTTTCTAGTGTGTGCGGAGGTATGCCTCCCGGCCAGCGGGCACGTGGAGTGGAAAACGCGAGCGCTGGCACAGCCGACGCCATCGCGGTTTGCATCAGCGATTGCCAACACGCGAACACGACTGGCTCAGGATGGAATCGAGTGGACCACATCGGCGTGGCGCGATGGTTCGCGTATCGTCGTGCGGGCATACGCACCGAGCCTGACGGGCAGCAACACACCCCGCAAGCCATATCTGGTTCCCGACTCCACCGGCGTGCTCGCGCACGAGGCGGTGCAACGCGTCGCGTGGATGGGCGACACCGTAGTGTTGTCTCTTACCGCCGATAAACACCTGAGTGACTCGGTGACCACATTCACCGGTGTGCTGCTCAATGATGTCGATGCGCCCACGCGCGGTGTGCAACTCACGCTAGCGCTCCAACGAAAGCCACCGGCAGCGGCATCGCGAGTGCTGGCGTTGCTCGATGCGCCCGGAGTTGTGGAGAGCGGCGGTGCCAACATGGCAACGACAGCCAGTACAGGCGCGACTGCCCTGCCACTCACCGACCTGCCTGCCAGCGCCGACATGGGTGTAGCGCTCGCGCTGTTGCTCGCGTTTGTGGGTGGGTTGATCCTTAACCTGATGCCGTGTGTCTTTCCGGTGCTGTCCATCAAGATCCTCGCCTTCGTCGAACGGGGTGGCGACAACGACGGCGGCGCGATTGGACGTCGTCACGCCATGGTGTTCACCGCCGGCGTGCTGACCACGTTCTGGGCACTCGCGGGCGTGCTGTTGGCCTTACGCGCCGGCGGCGCTCAGCTTGGCTGGGGCTTCCAACTCCAGTCCCCTGCGGTCGTCACCGTGATGGCGCTCGTGGTGTTTGCCCTCGCACTCAATCTGAGTGGTGTCTTCACGATGGGAATGAGCCTCACGCGTTTGGGTGCTGTGGGCGCGGGTGATCGGTACAGCGACTCATTTCTGACCGGTCTGCTGGCGGTAGTGGTGGCCACACCGTGCACGGCGCCGTTCATGGGTGCAGCACTGGGGTACGCGCTCACACAGCACGCCGCCATCGGGATGGCGGTATTCACAGCGCTCGGACTCGGCCTGGCGGCACCGTATATCGTGTTTGCCAGCAGTCCATCGCTACTGCGCAAGTTGCCGCGTCCGGGCCCGTGGTT
>JBBQAK010000014.1:0-18261 GCA_038316215.1 Gemmatimonadales bacterium
AAGCAACTCGAGTGGTTCGCGGCATTCGGACTCATGGTCACGTTGATCTGGATGTACCTCGAACTGCTGCGCCTGTTGTCGCGTCTGCAGGGACGTCGCGACTAGCTCAGCAGACTTCTACGAAAAGGCCCCGGTCGAGCACTGCTCGGCCGGGGCCTTTTCGATCCGCGTCACTGCAGGCGGAACAGGTAGCTCAGTTTCATGAAGAACTGATCGCGCGTGCGTTGCAATCGCTCCGGTCCCGCCGGACGATTGGCGGCCAGCGCGTCGCCGTAGCCGAGGTACACGACGGTGCCCGGTGACGGCAGATACGACAGCAACACGTCGATGCGCGCACGGGTGCGTTCGAAGGCTGCCGCCCGTGTGAGCGAACCGTTCGCGCCGCGCAGATAAATCGGCGCGTTCGTGCGCGTGTCGTCGCGCAGTGAGTCCTGTCGCACCACCGAGCGTTCACCGATCACGCGCACGAAGAACTGACGTGTGACCTGATATTCGGTGCGCAGACGCGGGGTGTTGCGAGTGAGCACGCGCGTGCCGTCGCTGCGTCGGTCGAAGGTGTCGTAGTTCCAAGTGGCGGCCAGTCGCAGCTGCTCGGTGGGACGCAGATTCAGCGTGTTCTGCAGGCTGAAAATTCGCGCCGAGCTCCACTCCTGAAAGTTCTCATCGTACCCCACGATGCCAAACCCGCTGTAGCTGAACCGGCGGAACTCGGGGGTGCCGACCGAGAAGACCCAGTCGCGATTGCCGATCTTGGGTGCGCCGGTGTACGCCACCGTGTCGATGCGGCCTGCGGTGGCCGGCCGCAGCAGCACGTAGTTCGTGTACAGCGAAGGATCATAGCCGAACACTTCGAGCAGCAGCTGCGTGCCGATCTGCCAACCGCCCTTGAGCCGGGTGTTGGTGCGCAGGTGGAGCTGGCGGTCCTGTGATCCCTCCCCGTTCACGAAGTTGTCGTACTGGTAACGCCGCAGCGTATACAGCTCGGGGCTGAACAGTTCCACGATCGCTTTCGGCTTCCCGTAGAAATTCCAACGATGCGTCGCCGACATGTTGGCGATCCCGGGGCGCGCGATGAATCCCGTTTGTGCGTCGAAGTCGGGGCTGATGCCGTTGAGCGCATAGCGGGCCACGAACCGGCGTCCGTTACGCGAGGCGCTCACGTCGAAGAGGGGCGCGCTCAACGTGCTGCTGTCGCTGCTGGTGAAGCTGCTCGCGACCTGACCCTGCAGGTTGTAGACGCCACGCACCAGACGGGCGTCCACGCCCACCACGCGATTCCAGCGCTGGCCGTCGATCTTGTCGGTGTACGCGACGCCGACGCGGCTCTGCGAGCCGAGGTCGCGCTGCAGGCGTAAAATGTTGTAGAGCGGCGAATGGTTCTGGTTGAACGACGCGTCCTGATTGTCGATCGCCGACAACACACCGATGTCGAAGCCGCCGTACTTGCCCGTGAGCTTGCTGGCTGCCACCGGCTGTGCAATGCGCCGCGTGTAGATCAGCCGGTTGGGCGTCGTGAACTGCTCTTGACTCTCCAGAAAGAACGGACGTCGCTCGGGGAAGAACACGGCCTGGCGCGGATCATACGAAAACTGCGTGGCGTCGGCCTCGACCTGTGAGAAGTCGGGATTGGCGGTGCCGGCGACCGTGAGATTGCTCGTGACACCCCAACGGACGCTCCCGCCCAGCTCGGGCCGTCCGCCGTCGTACGTCCACGCCGAGCTGCTCGTACCGCGGGTACCCACCGCGCTCGAGGTAATCGTGGGGATCATGTCCACCGTGAGGCCGCGACGCAGATCGCGCAATCCGGCCAACACGCCCGACTGCGCGAGAAAGCTGGAGGCGCCGCGTAAAGCCGGCGTCCATGTCTCCTCATGCCCCGTGACCTGGACGGTGCGCGCCACGTTCAACTGCCAGCGCTGCTCGTCGCCGGCGCGATAGCGCAGACTCTTGAACGGGATAGAAAGCTCGACCTGATAGCCGAACTCGGTGAGCTGCCCCTTCGATTTCCAGACGTAGTCTGGGGCGAGATCTGAACTCTCACGCGCCTTCGCTGACGTGCTCGTGAAACCACCGCCTAACACGGATCCGGTTTCCGTGAGCACGCCATCGCTTTGAATACCGAAGGGGTTCACGGCGAAGACCATCGCTTGCCGACTGTCGCTGTAGGTGCCCAAGAACAGCTGCACGTTGTCGTCGGCCGAAATCTTGTCACGATCGGCGAGCGTAGCGCGGACGCTGCCGAGAGCCGCGAATGCGCGAATGCCCACGTGGAGTTCGGTCGCGGAATACCACACCAGTACCTCGGTACTGTCTTGCGCCGCGACCCCATCGGCGGGGAAAAACTGCGAGAATCCCGTGAGCAGCGCGGCATCGGCCCAAGCCGGCTCGTCGAGGCGGCCGTCAACCACAACGGCCGCATCCCGTCGAGGGGTAATCACGGTGAGCTGCCCGCGACGGCCGTTAAACACAGCGCCGACGTGACGCGAACCGGGGGGGGCGCTGTTCGTGACTATGGGCGCACTGTCGGCCGGTCGCGTCGGAGCCGGCGGCACGGACGCCGGCGGCCCGGGCTGCACCACCTGGAACAGTGCAGCGAATAAGTATGACGTGGGCACGTGTCGGTGCGGAATCGGTGGCGAGGAGGACGGGGCGTGGTGTTTCAGTGGCCCCTTGCCCCACATCTTACGTGAGGCCGAATCTTAACGTTGGGACAAGGCGCCTTTCGGGTTACCCCAGTCGCATATGTATGCAACCAATTGTATTCTTTACTTGTTGAATACTTTTTGATGAGGTTGTTCGTACGTGTTCGACGCAGGCCGGACCAAGGCCGCGGCATCCTCCGCCGTGATCCAAAGACAGGTCCCGTTGTTTTCCACTTTCGAGGAGACCCGCTCATGAACCACCCTTGGCGTGCGCTGCTGGTACTGGCAGGCACGATCGCGGTAGCCGTTCCCCAAGCCCGCGCGCAGACCGGGCCGGGAACGCTGTCCGTCCGTGTGACTGATGCTGCCAACCAGCGACCAGTCGAAGCTGCGCGAGTGTTCCTGATCGGTACCAATTTCGCGGCCGCTACCGGGGTCGATGGTCGCGTGATCCTCCGCGGTATTCCCGCGTCTGAGTACACCGTTCGCGTGCTCCGGGTCGGCTACACGGAGCAAACGAAACGCATCTCGATCGCTGCCGGTCAAACCGCCGAAGCTGAGTTCTCGATGGCCACGGCGGCCATCAATCTCGCCGCCGTCGTGACGACCGCCACCGGCGAACAGCGCCGCGTGGAGATTGGTAATGCTACTGCCAATATCGACGCCGCCAAGGTTTTGGAGGCCGCGCCGGTGTCAAACCTGAGCGATCTTCTCAATTCACGCGCGCCCGGCGTGACGGTGACCAGCGGCTCGCAGACCGGTACCGGATCTCGTATCCGCGTGCGCGGCTCGAACTCGGTGAGCTTGAATAACGAGCCGATCTGGATCATTGACGGCATTCGTATGACCAGCACCAACGCCGACTTCGGCACGGTGACCGGCAGCGGTGGCACCACGGGTGGTAATAACGCCAGTCGCGTCGGCGACCTTAACCCGGAAGAAATCGAGAACATCGAAATCGTGAAGGGACCGTCGGCCGCCACGCTGTATGGCACTGATGCGGCCAATGGCGTGATCCTCGTCACGACCAAGAAGGGTCGTGCGGGCGCCGCTCGCTGGAATGTGTACGGTGAAGGCGGCGCACTCACTGACCGCAACTTCTATCCGGATGCGTACAGCCTCTTTGCGAAGAACGGCACGTCGACCGTTTCCTCACGCACGAATGGCTGCAGCCTGCAGGCCGTCGGTACGGGAGTGTGCAAGGCCGACTCCACGGTCTCGCTCAACATCTTTAGAGAGAAGGACCTTACGCCGGTGGGTACGGGCTTGCGGCGTCAGATGGGCGCCCAGGTGTCGGGCGGCACCGAAGCCGTTCGCTACTTCTTCTCGGCAGAAGACGAGAAGGAGCAGGGCGTACTGTCTTTGCCGCAGTTCGAGCGCGATCGCTTTGCCGCCTCGAACTTGCCGTTGTATCCATGGACGAGCCATCCGAACGTGACGGCGCGAAAGTCGCTTCGCATGAATCTGAATTCGGCTATTACGCCGAAGCTCGATCTCGCTGTCGCCACAAACTTCATCAATGTCGCGCAGCGTTACTCGCTCGAATCGAACGCCACGGCCGGCCTTGGTTCGCACTTGTTCGGTGGCCCTGGTACACGTGACAACGGAAACGTGTCCAGCCTCGGCACGCCGCTCAACGGCTACCGCGCTTGGACGCCTGGCTACATGTGGCAGGAAAAGACCAGTCAGCAAGTAAATCGCTTCATCTGGTCCGCCAACGCCAACTGGCGTCCGCTCAGCTGGCTCGCCAACCGCGCCACGGTTGGCACGGACTATACCGGTCGCAGCGACGAAAACCTGTTGCTCCGCGGCGATGGCCCGCCGCTCACGGCGACCACGCGTCTCGGCGCCCGCGGCATCAATAGCGTGAGCATCAGCAACGTTACCGTAGATCTCGGCTCCACGGCCTCGTATTCGCTGGCGGGCTTTGCGCTGAAGACGACGGTTGGTGCGCAGTACATCGGCTTCCGCTCCGTGGCGGCGGCAACCGGTGCCACGCAGTTGGCCCCCGGCTCGCAGAGCGTCGGCTCGGGCACGATTCCGTCCGTAAGCGAGGCCACGACCATTCAGAAAACGTTTGGTGTCTTCATTGAGCAGGCGCTCAATGTGGGCGATCGGCTCTTCCTCACGGCGGCGGTTCGCAGCGACCAGAACTCGGCGTTTGGTACCAACTTCCAGAGCATCCTGTATCCGAAGGCGTCGGCCTCGTACTTGATCTCGCAGGAAGAGTGGTGGAAGGCGCCGTCGTTCGTGAACTCGGTGCGCCTCCGTTACGCCTATGGTCAGTCAGGTGTGCAGCCTGGGCCCAACGACGCCCTCCGCTTCTTTACGGCAAACAGCACCAGCATCCAAAACGTCGACCAGCCGACGGTGACGCAGGCCGCCCTCGGTAACGACAATCTCAAGCCGGAGCGTTCGGCTGAGCAGGAAACTGGTTTTGAAGTCGGCATGTTCAACTCTCGCATCAATCTCGACGCGACGTACTACAGCAAGATCACGCAAGACGCGCTGATTAGCGCCATCCTGCCGCCGTCGTATGGCTCGGTGACGTCGCAGTTGCGTAACCTCGGCTCTGTAAAGAATGCCGGCGTCGAAGTTGCTATCAATGCACAGATCCTGCAGGGCGACAAGCTGGGTTGGGACGTGAACCTGGCGGGTTCCGCCAATGACAACAAGGTTGTGTCGCTCGGCAACAATCCACCGCAGATTGGCACGACGAATCGCACCGTCGCTGGCTATCCAATCGGTGGGCTCTGGGCGCGTCCGATCACCGGCTACGAAGACAAGAACGGCGACG
Organism: Gemmatimonadales bacterium; assembly: GCA_038316215.1. Classification (GTDB taxonomy): domain Bacteria; phylum Gemmatimonadota; class Gemmatimonadetes; order Gemmatimonadales; family Gemmatimonadaceae; genus Gemmatimonas. The sequence goes on from JBBQAK010000014.1 coordinate 5,440, forward strand.
GATTGCTCACGTACTACGCGGACGCAGCCAGGAACGAAGTGTTTGTTGGTGACTCGGCGATCTTCCGAGGCTACGCCACACCGCGATACTCGGTAACGCTTGGCTCGGGCTGGGATCTGTTTAGCCGCAAGCTGCGCGTGAGCACCATGCTGGACTATCGTGGTGGCAACAAGTGGTACAACAACACCGAGCGCATCAAGTGCACGCGTCCGAACTGCTCGGGCCGTCTCAACCTGAACGCACCGTTTATCGATCAGGCCACGAACATTGCGGCCAACGAACATGTTGCGCGTACGCTCGACGGTTATTTCCAGCCGGGTGCGTTCGTCCGACTTCGCGAAATGTCGGTGCAGTACACGCTCTCGCCAGCACTGGCGTCGAAGGTCGCGCGAGCCAAGTCGCTCTCGGTGGTGTTCACGGGCCGCAACCTGTACCTCAAAACCAAGTATCGTGGTACCGACCCGGAGTCGGCCTTTAACAGCACCTCGGGTACCGACTCGCCGAGCGAATTCCAAACGGTCGGTCCGCCAAGCTACTTCATCTTCCGCGTCAACGTCGGCTACTAGGAGAACCGCCCATGAACACGAATAACTCCACGGGTCGGTCCACCATGCCGCGTCGGCTGGGTACCGGACTCACTCTGGCACTGGCGATGTCGGCCACTGCCTGCCAAGAAGCGAACAAACAATTCCTGAACGTGGTCGATCCGGACATCATCAACCCGGCCGACGTCGTGTCACCAGAAGCGGCCGTTGCCGTGGCGAACGGCGCGATCGCGACGTTCCGCACGACGACGGGCGCCGGCGAGAGCACGTGGCTCTTTGGCGGCCTGCTTGCCGATGAATGGTCGACCAGCTCAACGTTCATTCAGAATGATGAGACCGACCAACGGCAGATTCAGGAGTTCAACTCCTCAATCACCGGTATGCTGCGCAATCTGTACCGCGTCCGTACGCGCGCCGACCAGGGCATCGCGGCGTTGAACGCGGTGCGCCCCGACGCGCGCGCGCTCATTGCCGAGATGTATCTGGCGCGTGGATACACCGAGATGCAGCTGGCTTCTGACTTCTGCAACGGCGTGCCCATCGGCAACGGTAATGCCACGCCGCCGGAAGACGGTGTGCCGAAGTCGAACCAAGAGCTGTTCGCCATCGCGGCGGCATCGCTCGATTCTGGTCTCACCTTTGCCAACGGCACCGACGCTGCCAGCGTGATGATGAATCGCGCGTTGCGGGTGACTCGGGCGCGTGTTGCCCTCGCGCGCGGCGACTTCGCTGGTGCCGGTACGCTCGTTACTGGCATTCCCACGTCGTTTCAGTATCAGCATACGTTTTCCGCGAACGCTGGCACGAATACGATCTGGGGTCAGGGCATCAGCTCACGTCGTTATAGCGTAGGTGACAGCGTCGAAGGGAACGCGCGCATCATTCTCGTACGCAATGCTATCCCGTTCGCGTCGTCTAAGGATCCGCGCTTGCCGGTCACCATTCCGACCTCCGGTTCGGCTAATGGTCAGGATGGACAGTCGTACACCCGCACGTCGACCATTTTCGGACAGTTCACATCGGTGGACGTGGCCAACGGTATCGATGCGCGCATGATCGAAGCTGAAGTGTTGCTCAAGAGCAACAACGTGACGGGGTGGCTCGCGATTCATAACACGCTACGCGCCGCACCGCCCAAGCTCGGCGAAATCCAGCCCGCTGCCATGCCGGCGTTGGTCGATCCGGGCACGGAAGCCAGCCGGGTATCGCTGCACTTCCGTGAGAAGGCGTTCTGGACGTTTAGCCGTGGCCAGCGCCTGGGCGACATGCGTCGTCTCGTGCGCCAGTACGGCCGGACGATCAGCAACGTGTTCCCGGAGGGCGTGCACTTTCGTGGCGGCACGTACGGCGGAGACGTGAATCTTCCCGTGGTGACCGACGAGCGGAACAACCCGAACTTCAAGGGTTGCACGGACAGGCTCCCGTGATGACGGCGAAGTAGGGAGTGCGATTGATGGAGTACGCGAAGGGCCCCGAACGGGTGAACGTTCGGGGCCCTTCGTGCGCGTGCGAAGTACGATGGAACTGCTTACTTGGGCTCGAGGACGGCGGTCACACGGTCGGCGATGTCGCTCCAGTGAGCACGGGTGGTCGTCGCGGTCGATGCCAACGCCGCGGCGCGCGCTTCACGCTGGATGTCGCGCAACTGGAAGCGCGCTAGCGCGGGCAGGTCGCTTTGCTCGACTACCGGGGCCGATACAAACGGCACGAATCGCGCGGCAGCACCACCGCGGCCGCCAGCACCTGGCGGGCCTCCCGCCGGCGCGCTCGGCGGCGAGATCAGCGCCTCCAAGCGCTGCACGTATACACGCTGCAACTGACGACGGCTGGCGTCGGGCGCGTTCCCGCTGAACACGGCGCGCTTGAGATCGGCCATGTAGTCGGCCAGTGGGTACGCGTTCACCACATCATACTTCTCCGATTCTGCCAGGCGGCCGAGCCGGGTAGGGGTGAGCAGCGAGGCCAGCATTCCGGCCTGGCGCGTAGAGACCACGTTGCTTGGGCCGATCCGCTGGGCGATGCCCGGCGGTGACAGCCAGCTGGGCGTGGTCATCACGTTGGTTGAGAGGAACGCGAGTGCGGCTTGCTGGCGCGCCTTGGGCACCACGCGATACACGGCGCCGGTCTGTTCGGACGTCTTCAGGTCAACTTCAACACCACCGATCATCGTGGCCACATGGTTCATGTTGCCGAACCAACGCGACACCGACTCCTCGTACAGCTCGCGGAGTTCGGTGTAGTCCTCACCCGGCGCTGATGTCCACGCCACCAGGTTGGGGATCATGCGCTTGTAATTCATCGTCGAGAAGGTCGACGCCTTGATCGGATCGTCGCCCAAGTCTTCCGTCTGGTTGCGCGGATCGCCGGCGGCGAGCTGCTGTGAGGCGAAGCGATACGGGAACAGGCCGGTCTGCTGCGTGAGCCAGCGATGCAGCGTAGCGCGTTCCGCCTCGGCCGTGGGCGCGGCAATCACGCGATATCCCCAGTTGATGGCAAAATCGTCGAACGGCCCTACGCGACGAATGAAGTCCTTGGGTTGTAGGCCGTCACCGGGCTGCGCGATGTAGTTCTGTCGCGCGTAGTCCATGATCGTGGCGCTCACGCCGTACACGCGCGTGAACGACGGGCTGCGGAGCGAGTCCACCGGGAACGACGCCGAGGCGATCATGTTGTGCTGCAGCCCAAGGGCGTGACCGATTTCATGGGTGATCACCTGTCGCATCGTCTCGCCCATCAGCTCTTCCGGAATATCGAGCGTACGTGCCGACGGGTTGGCGGCGCCGGTTTCCATCATCAACCAATTGCGGTACGAGCGCATGTGGTTGTGATACCATGTGATCTCGCTGTTGATGATTTCACCGGAGCGTGGGTCATGCGTGTGCGGGCCAGTTGCGTTGCGCGTGAGGCTCGCCGCCCAGCGCACCACCGAATAGCGCGCGTCGTCCATATCGAAGTCCGGGTCTTCCGCCGCCGAGGGCGCATCTTTGGCGAGGATGGCGTTCTTGAATCCTGCCTTCTCAAACACGCTTTGCCAGTTCTCCACGCCCTCGCGCACGTACCGCTTCCAACGGGTCGGCGTGGCCGGGTCGAGGTAGTATACGATGGGCTTGATCGGCTCGACCAACTCACCACGGGCGTAGGCCGCGGGATCTTTCGGTTCGAGACGCCAGCGTGTGATGAACTCCTGGCTCTCGGCCTTCTGCACGTCGAGGCCGTAGTTGACGCGATCTACGGAGAAGAACCCAACACGCGCGTCGGCATAGCGCGGGCGCATTGGCGACTTGGGCAGGAGCACGAACGATTGTCGTGTTTCCATCGTGACCGTGGCGCCGTCGGGATCGTTGGGCGGCGTGGCTGCGTCGAACGTCTGCACCTGCCTGACTTCGATGTTGATCGGAAAGCTGCGAACGTTGCTGATATAGCTGCGGGCGGCGTCATAGCGGCGCACACCGTACGCGCGCCTCTGATTCGCGTCGAGGCCGCTGGTGGCCGGATTGTCATTCGCGAAGAAGTCGGTCACGTCCATCACGTACGCGGCACTGTCGCGACCGAAGGCGGCAATCGGAAACGCACCGATGATTGCCGGATAATTGTTTTGCATCACGCTGCGCGCGATCGGCAGCGTGTCGTCGGCCACGGCCGCCGTGCTCAAGCTCTTGAGGAGCACTCGATCGTTCACCCGCTCCCACCGAACGAGCCGCTCGTTCAACGAGCTACCGGCACTTTGGAAGCCGCCGGCACCAGCCGGGACGCCAGCGACGCGCGTCACCATCAGGAAGTCGCGACCGATCAGCGAGTCGGGCACTTCGAAGAAGTAGCGGTCGTCCACGCGGTGCACCGTGATGCCACCACGCTCGGTGCGGGCTCTGGCAGGAATCACCTGCGCGTATGGACGCGGAGCGCGACGGGCGGTCGCTCCGGACGGTCCCGCGGCGCCTTCCGCAGGCGGTTGCGCGGCGGCGCCCGCAGGCGGCGTCTGCTGTGCGGTGGCAGTCGCCGCTGTTCCGGCGGACGTCGCGAGGAGGACGCCGGTGAGAAGTGTGGAAGCGAGGTGCATCGAGAATCCGGTACGGGGACAAGAGTAGGTCGGGCGCGCTTGGCAACAGTGCCACGTTCGCGGCGCGTTGGCAACGCAGCGCGACCGCAGACGACGGGGGTGCGCCCGCTGGGCCGCTTGACCATCTTTGCTGCATGCTGCAATCAATTCCGAGTCTGGCCGCGTGGATCGTAGGAACCAGCCTGGCGGCCATTGGGGGGGCGGTCACGGCCAAGTCCGCGAACGAGTTTTACGGAGTACTCGCCAAGCCGTCGTGGGCCCCGCCGGGATGGCTCTTCGGCCCCGCGTGGACCGTGCTGTACATCCTCATGGGAACCGCCGCGTGGCGCGTCTGGCGTGAGGCGGGGTTTAGCGGGGCCAGGGTCGAGCTGTCGTGGTACGTGGGCCAGCTGCTTCTGAACGCGGCGTGGAGCTATTTCTTTTTCGTGCGCCGCACTGGGCTCGGCTCAACCATTGAGGTGTCCTGCCTCTGGGCGTCGGTCTTTGTCACGCTCATTCTCTTTTGGAGCCGAGATGTGACGGCCGGCCTGCTCTTCGTGCCGTATCTGTCGTGGGTCACGTTTGCTATGGCGCTTACGGTCTCCGTCTGGCGCCGGAATCCCACGCTGTTGTAGGGCACTGGCCGGCCCACGATACGGACGGGCTCGTCGCTACCGGCGCAGGCCGTCGTGCGCCATGTCACGCGCGACGCGATCGCGGGAATGGAAGTTGCGCTAGTGAGTGGTTATGTCTTATGGCCTCGTCTTCGGCGCGCTGTTCGCCATCCTGTTTGTCTTCGGCTTCATCGGCGGTCTCGTGTGGTGGGTTCGTCGACCCATTGCGGCGCGTCGCCACACGAGTGGCGTCCTGCCGTTGTTCGGTCATGATCGCGCGGTCGTCTACGCGCGCACTGAAGACGATGATGACGAGGATGACCGGGCGCAGGTGATCATGGCGCGCTCGCGGAATCGGGCCGGAGCGGGCAACGGTGTAGCCATCGGCACGCCGGGGCCGGCGGCGAACGGCGCCGCGCTGGACACCGGCCGCGCGGCGCCCCGCACCACGCGCGCAACGTCGCCTACGTGGGCGACGCCGAACACGCGCACTGGCTACGCGTCGATGCGCGAGATTGTAATGCCGGACGTGGCGACACCCGTCGCAACCCAATTCGACGGGTATTCCGTTCGCTACAGCGTCTCCACGGACAGCACGCGCCAGTTTTTGCCTGGGCGGCTCGAGATCATCGGTGGTCCCGATCTTGGCCGCGAGATTCGCTTCGTCCGCACGCCTGAACGCGAGGCGATCGACGTGACGTTCGGCCGCGACGAGGGCCCCCCGTATCGTCATGTGCAACTGCATGACGCAACGGTGAGCCGCGAACACGCCCTCATGCGCTTCCGTGACGGACGGTGGATACTGTCCAATCTCTCCGCCACCAATCCGGTGCTGTGCAACGGTCTGATCGTTGATGGCCGCACGGACCGTTCGCTCGCCGAGGGCGACCAGATTGAGATGGGTGAGGTGGTCTTCCGGTTCCACGTCTGATGGTGGACGATCACGGCGAGTTGGCGGCGTTCGCGGATCTCGACGACGAGTACGAGATCGTCGCTGAACTTGGACGTGGCGGAAGCGCCGTGGTGTATCGCGCGAGGGATCGCGTGCTGGGACGCGACGTGGCGATCAAGGTGGTTCGCGGGCGCCCGGGTGGTCTTGACGATGAGCTGATTGCAAGACTCGGTCGCGAGGCACGCATGGTCGCGCAGTTGCAGCATCCGCAGATCGTATCGGTGCATGCAGTCAAACGACTGTCGGATGGACTGGCGCTGGTGATGCAATGGGTACCCGGCCGTACGCTGAAGCAGACGATCATTGAAGAGGGACCACTCGCGCCTGCGCACGCGGAGACGTTGCTGCGCGACATCGCGTCTGCGTTGGCGTATGCGCACGCGCACGGCGTCATCCATCGCGATGTGAAGCCCGAGAATATCTTTCTTGATGCGGTGACCGGACGCGCACTGCTCAGCGACTTCGGTATTGCGTCGTCCCGCGAGTTCGACACTCGGCTCACCATGACGGGGACCGCAATCGGTACCCCGACGTACATGGCGCCCGAACAGATTGACGGGGCCGAAGCGGACGCGCGTTCGGATGTCTTTAGCCTTGGCCTCGTCGCGTGGGAGATGCTCACGGGCCATCGGCCGTGGGAAGGTGATTCGCTGTACAATGTGATTTATCGGCAGAAGCACGAGACGCTACAGCCTATTGATGACGTGCGCACCGACGTACCCGAGCGCTTGCAGTATCTCATCGAACGCGCGTTGCAGAAGCGTCCGGGCGCGCGATGGGCGGGCGCCGATGGTCTGCTTGCCCAGCTCGAGGGGAGTGTCCTCCCATCCGATTGGACGCACTGGCGTGCTGCGCATCAGCGACGCCGGACGTTGCGAGATGCCGAGCGGGAAGAGAAGCGCGACGCCCTGCGCGATTCCAAACGCGCTGACCGTTTCGCCGCGCCGGCTGGACTGTTGGCGGCCGTTGTGCAGACCATCCGATTTCGCCGGCCGACGTCGGACATTGAGCAACAGCCGTCGTCAGGAGACAGCGAGCAGCAGATCGCGCCGGCCGCAAGCGCGGGCCGTGCGGCCGGCGGATCGAATGCTCCGAGCGACGCGCACCACGCCGATGACGTGGACGAGAATCAGCCAACATGGATGCAGCACTCGGACGACGTCACTGACAGCGGCGCGGACGTCGTCACTCCGCCGCGCGCGAGACCATGGGAGATCATGGGCATCGCGCTTGTCGCGCTGGCGGCGCTCTTGGGAGTGTGGCGGGTGATGGGAGAACCCCGCGCGCTGGGCGTGCCCGCTACCGCGGCGATGTTGCCCTCGTCAGATCGCGCGGAAGTGGAGTTGCCGGTGGGTTTGCCGGTGGGTTTGCCGGCGAGGCCGCCTGTCGCGTCGTCGATGGTGCCGCCGGTGGGCGACTCGATGGGCAAGTCGATTACCGACAGTATGGCGGCCACGCTCGCGCACGGCGCGGACACGACCGTTCCGTTACGCGGGGTTGCCCAGATGGCCGAAGCGTCAGGCCGGCGTCGATCTGTGCGCATCACCACGGCACCGTCATCGATACGCAGCGCACCCGCGCTGATGGTGGCGGTGCCCAGTGATATGGTAATGCGCGCCACATCGGACCCCGGCTTCGTCGCCGCCGGCGGGCGACATTCGTGCGTCGTCCGCGATGCGCATCTCACCTGTTGGGGCGCGAATGACGATGGGCAGTTGGGCAGCGGTACCTTCGACGACGCCCCGCTGCCCGGCGCGGTGCGCAGCGAGCTGCGCTTCATGCAAGTGTCCTCCGGCCTCTCGCACACCTGCGCCCTCGCGCGCGACGGGGATGTCTATTGTTGGGGCAGTGATGCGTTCGGGCAGCTCGGTGATGCCACGCGCATGTCGCGGAGCGCACCAGTGCGCGTCGCGTCGAATCTGCTTTTCACGTCGGTGCGCGCGGGGCGCGATCACAGCTGCGCGCTGACCACTGACGGCGTTGTCGCCTGCTGGGGAGGCAACGCGCGCGGCCAGCTCGGCGACGGGACCACGCTACCGCGCACGACGCCCACCGCGGCTGCCACTTCGCTCCGGTTCATCGCGATCACGGCCGGGTGGCAGCACAGCTGCGGACTTTCGAGCAATGGAACCGCGATGTGCTGGGGCGAAAACTCCAGCGGACAACTGGGCGACGGCACCCTTGTCACGCGCGCTACGCCGCTCCCGGTTTCCGGCACTACGCGCTTCACCAGCATTGCGGCCGGCAGCAACCATACCTGCGCGATCTCCACCTTCGGTGCGCTGTGGTGCTGGGGACGTGATGGAGGCGGCAGCGCTCCCGGAACGCTCCGCAATGAACCGATACGTGTCGCCGCCTCGGCGGCGTTTAGCTCGGTCGTCGCCGGCACCGTACACGTCTGTGCACGCACCGCAGCGGGCGACGTGTGGTGTATGGGCCGCAACGGCTACGGACAACTCGGCGACGGCACCACGATCGATCACAACGTTCCCGTCAAAGTGATTGCACCATCGGCCTTCACATCGGTCAGCGCGAATGGCGCGCATACCTGCGGCGTGCTCACCAGCGGTGACACGATGTGTTGGGGTTACAACATCGACGGACAACTCGGCGATGGCACACGTAACAATCAGCCGCGGCCGGTCCGCGTAGGAACTCCGCGATGATCGCGTACTGGTTCTCCGTCACTCGACTGCCCGCCTCGAACGCATCACGGTCACTGTGGCATCGCACGCGCGCCCTGCTGGTATCGCTGGCCTGTGTAGCCGCGATGGCCTGCGGCGGAGATGCATCGACCACGCCCGCTGCCGGTAGCATCAATACGATTGTCGTGTCGCCCCACACGCTCACCCTTGGCGTGGGCAGCAGCGTCGCGCTCGATGTCACACTGCTGGATGCCAACGGTCAACCGGCGAGTCCGCGCGTGATCTTCTGGTCCAGTAGCGACGCGACGATCGCGCGTGTGTCGGCCTCAGGACTCGTAACGGCAGTAGCGCCCGGCTCCGCGCAAATTGCGGCGACGGTGCAAGGGAAGAGTGCCGTCGCCAACGTGGTGGTCGCTCCCGCCGCCGTGGCGAGCGTGCAGCTCTCGACCGTGGAGCTGCGGATTATGACGGGTCAGCGCGTATTGATCACTTCCAGCGCGCGCGATGCATCGGGCGCAGCCCTGACTGGACGAGTCGTCACCTGGACCGTCGGTGATGCGAGCATTGCCGTGGTGGATAGTACGGGTGCCGTGACCGCGCTCGCGCCGGGAGGTACGACGGTCACCGCGACCAGCGAGGGTCGCACAGCAACCGCGGTCGTGTTCGTCACATCGGTTCCGGTGGCATCGATCGTCGTTACGCCGTCGGTCACCGCCATTGTGGAAGGGCAGACCACGCAGCTAAGTGCGGCGACGCGCTCAGTGAGCGGCGTTGTCCTTGCCGGACGCACGATCACATGGACATCGGCGAATGCCGCTGTGGCCAGCGTGTCGTCGTCGGGCCTCGTAACCGGCGTCTCGACGGGAGCGACGACGATTACCGCGTCAAGCGAGGGCCGCTCCGCTGCCGCCTCGATCACGATCACGGCACGCCCGGTGAACGGCATTGTGGTGTCCCCGTCGCAGCTGTCGCTCGTTGCCGGCCAAACGTTTTCACTCAGTGTGCAAGTCACGGACGTGTCGGGCAACGTGTTAAACGGTCGACCGGTCACGTATCGCTCGGAGAATGCCGGCGTTGCGCAGGTCACGACGAGCGGCGCAGTGACTGCTGTCGTTCCGGGAAGTACCACCATCACCGTCACGAGCGAAGGCCGGAGCGCGACGGTTGGCGTGGTGGTCTCGGCCGTACCCATCGCCAGTATTCGCATCACACCAAACCAGTCGACGCTTGCCGTCGGCGGCGACACGCTACTCACGGCCACTGCGCTCGACGCTTCGGGTGCGCTCCTGACCGGTAGGGCGATTACGTGGAGTAGCGGTGCACCAAGCGTCGCGACCGTGTCGTCAACGGGTGTTGTCACGGCGGTCGGTGTCGGCACTGTCATTGTTCTTGCGCAGGCCGAAGGTCGGATTGGCTCCGCCGCGGTCACGGTGAATGCGCCACCGATTGCGACCGTCACGATCGCGCCGTCGTCGGCATCGCTCGACGTCGGTGGTACGCGTGACCTTGTCGCAACCGTGACCGACGCGAACGGTGCGACGGTGTTCGGTCGCGTAGTGCTCTGGAATGCCAGCACGCCGGCCGTGGCCACCGTCTCGACCACCGGCCGCGTAACCGCGGTGACCGCGGGCACGAGTACGATCACCGCCACCGTCGATGGTAAGTCGGGCACGGCGTCGATCACCGTGTCGCCCACGCCGATCGGCACCGTGACTATTGCACCGACCAGCAGTACGCTGACCATCGGCGGCACCGTTGATCTCATCGCAACCGTGCGTGATGCGAACGGCATGGTGGTCACCGGACGCAGTGTGGCGTGGAACTCGAGCACGCCGGCCGTGGCCACCGTCTCGACCACCGGCCGCGTAACCGCGGTGACCGCGGGCACGAGTACGATCACCGCCACCGTCGATGGTAAGTCGGGCACGGCGTCGATCACCGTGTCGCCCGCCGTCCAAACGGTCGGACGAGTCGTTGTGAGTCCCAGTACGGCAACGATTAAAGCGTCGGGACCTTCGAGCCGTACCGTGCAACTCGGCGCCATCGTGTACGCCGATAGCGTAAGCGGCGGTACCGTGCTCACCACCGCGCTGGTCGCGTGGACAAGCGATGCGCCACTGATCGCGACGGTGAGTCTCACGGGATTGGTCACCGCGCTTTCTGAGGGGACCGCGATCATCACTGCCACGAGTGGTCTCAAGGCCGACACGGCCACGATCACGGTGCTGAAGAAGTGAAGTGCTCGTGGATGCCGTATGCACTGACGTGGCTGTTCGCCAGCGCGTACGTCGCGGCCCCGATCCGCGCGCAACCGATTTCGCTATCTGTCAAGCGCGCGTTTGCCCCGACCGTCGTCGCGGGCTGTTCAGCGGGAACCGTCTCAACCACTTCCGGTCCGCGTGATGCCGCAGAAGCACGCCGTGCATTCGCCGCCGGTCAGGAGTTGGCGTTACAGGGCGATCCTCGCGGGGCAGGAACCGCCTTCGCGCGAGCGTCCGCGCTCGATCCCACCGATGATCGTATCGCGTACGCATTTGCCCGCGCGCTCGAGGAAGTGAACGACAGCTCCACGGCCGTGCGCGAGTATTGTCGCGCACTGCAATTGCTGCCGGCCGGCCGGGACAGGCGCGACCTCCGCGCTCGCATTGATCGGTTGACACCTCGGGGGGCGGGCGAAGCGCTGCTTCTCGCACGAGAGCGGTTCGGCGCTGGCCTCGCCGCCTTCGATGCGCGTCGATATGAGGAAGCGCGGCGAGCATTCGACGACGCGGCGCGCGCACTTCCGTCGGCTGCTGAGGCGCCATTCAATCGTGCCATCGCCCAGCTTCAGCTTGATGATCGGTCAGCCGCACAACGCGACTTTACCACGTATCTCACCCTCCTCCCCGATGCGCCGGATCGCGTGCTGGTGCAACAATCCATCGACGTGCTTGGCCGGCCGCACTTTCGGGCAGGCGCGGCCTTCACGCTCGGCGTTCTTCCAGGCATGGGGCAACTGTATACAGGCCGTCCCGCGCGTGGTCTCGTTGTGTTGGCGCTGGTCGCCGGAGCAACCTATGCCTCGCGCTATACCTCCAGTCGCCGCGTATCGGTGGCGTACGTCGATCCCAACGACGTCCCGGTGCCGTACACGGAGATCGTGACGGAGCGGCCCTACCGTGCATCAGCGATTGCAGCGGGGGCCGGGCTCACGCTCGCGGCGGCTCTGGAGGCCGCCTGGTTCGCCAAGCGAGGAGCTGTGCCGTTCGTGATCGTTCCCGGCGGTAAGGGTGTCGGTCTCGCCGTTCGCTTTTGAATGTGCCTCGAGCGTCAGCTAGTCGAACGCGACGCGCTGGAAGCAAGTGGTTGCTTGCGTAGACGCTGTGCTTGGCGGTAATAAGGGCGAAAAGTTTCTTTGTTGCTTGCTCGCCGTCACGTAGCGCGGATGGGTTTGGTGCCCGATCCTACAGTGTTCGTTACGGAGACGCTGGCCAACCGTCACTAGGATGGCCCCGAGTCGCTCATCGCACACTGCCGGCGATGGTCAGCGCGGCGTTCTTCACAGTAGGGCTCGCTCCCTCGGCCGCTCGATCCCATGGCCTATCTTCGCTGCACCGCATGTGGTTCCAAAGCGCTGATCGCTGCCTCGCAGTGTCCGCGCTGCGCTCATCCGTTCAACCTGCTGACTTCTCGTGGGGATCGGGCGAAGCTGTCGCGTTGTCGTGGCTGTGGAATCATGCATCGCTTCGACGCCACCTGTCATTGGTGCGGCGTGTTACCCAGGGCGCCATGGCAGTCACCAGCGGTGTGGCGATCGGCGGCCGCGGTGCTGCTCTCGGTGACAGTCGCCGGCGCCGCGTGGCGATACGGATCACCGCTGAGTGCGGAGATCATGCAGCGATTCAATGCCGAATCGGTGGCATTCAATCAGCTGGCCACCAGCGAGGGGGCGTCCTCGTCGTCGTCGGCTGAACCCGAGGCATCGCGCTCCGCCGCGGCGACCGCCGTGACACTGCCCGACAGTCTCGCCCTATCGTCGCCGAGCGTGATC
>JBBQAK010000069.1:0-12654 GCA_038316215.1 Gemmatimonadales bacterium
GCCGTGTCGACCGCCGTCAGCATTATGGAGTAACGGCTATGCACATTCGCTTGCTCGATATCGCGCACGCCCGCAGTGGCGATAAAGGTGACACGGCCAATGTTGGCGTGATCGCGCTCAAGCCGGAGTGGTATCCGGTGCTCGTGACGTACGTGACGCGCGATCGCGTCGCGCAGCACTTCGCCGGTCAGATCAACGGCGACGTGGATCGCTTCGAGTTGCCCAACCTCCATGCGCTGAACTTCCTGTTGCACGGGGCGCTCGACGGCGGGGGCACGCTGTCGCTCAAGACCGACGCACAGGGTAAGGTCTACTCGACCGCCCTCCTGCGCATGGTGATCGACGTACCCGACGCCGAGGCCGTCGCCGCCGGACTGCCGGCGTTCGCATGATTGCGCTCCGCTTGGCCCTGATCGGTGCCGGTGTCATGGCGTTCGTCTTCGCCCTGCGCACGGGCACCGAGTGGGTCCGCTGGGTCGGCATCGCGTGCCTCGCGGGGGCGCTGCTGATCCGGCTGGTTGAGCGGCTCCGGGGGCCGCGGGCCTGAACGTGTGATTGCCCACCGGAAGCCGGTTGGTTGCAATCGCGGCCGTGGGCTTCGTTAGCTTTCAGGGATGTCTCGCCCCCTAGTCCCTGAACTCCTCGCCCCGGCCGGCACACTCGACGCCGTTCGCGCGGCGGTCGCCAATGGCGCCAACGCGGTCTACTTGGGCGCGTCGATGTACAACGCCCGCGATGAAGGCGCCCAGCTCTCTCTGGATGAGCTCGCACAGGCCTGCGCCGTCGCGCACGCTCGTGGCGCCCGCGTCTATCTCACATTCAACGTGCTCATCAAGCCCGAGGAACTGGGGGAAGCGCTCGCGTATTTGGGCGAATGTGTCGATCGCGGGATCGATGCGGCCATCGTGCAGGACCTCGGCGTCGTGCGGCTCATTCAGCAGGTCTATCCGCAGCTCGAGGTCCACGGCTCGACCCAGATGACGGTACACGACGCGGCCGGCGCGCGCGTCATGCAGCGACTAGGCGTCGAGCGCGTGGTCCTGGCGCGCGAGAACACGATCGAAGACATTCGGACGATCCGCGAGGCAGTACCGGAGCTCGGTCTCGAGACCTTCGTGCACGGCGCCCTGTGCATTGCGTATTCCGGGCAGTGCTTCATGTCGGGCATGATCAGCGAGCGCTCCGCCAATCGAGGATCCTGTGCGCAGTCTTGTCGCAAGGACTATACGCTCACCGACGCCACGACCGGTGCCACGCTCGATAGCGGGTACCTCATCTCGGCGAAGGATCTCGCGGCGCACGATCACCTTGAGCAGCTCGCCGAGCTCGGCATTGGCTGCCTCAAGATCGAAGGGCGCAAGAAGAAGCCGGAGTACGTCGCAACGGTCACGAAGGCCTATCGCGGTTGGCTCGATGCACTTGCCCGCGGTGAACGCGGACTCGCGCCGTCGATCGAAGAGGTCGAACCACTCGTACAGATTTTTAGCCGTGGCAACACGGGCGGCATGTACGGTGGTCGAGCAGGGCGCGAGTATATCACGCGCACGCAGCCGGACAATCGTGGACTGCCTATCGGTACGGTCGTGGGCCACGAGGGCACTGATCTCATCGTCGAGACCACGCATGCGGTGACGATCGGTGATGGGCTCGGTTTCGAGTCGCCCGAGCCCACGTCCTCCGCCACGATGGGTGGTACGGTGCAGACCGTCCGGCACGTGTGGACGCGGAACGGGACGCATCGTCAGGTCGTCGGGGTCCGCTTGAGCAACGTGCGATCGCGCGTACCCGACGGGTGGCGCGTCGTGCGTACCAGTGATGCCACGTTGTTGCGTCATGCGCAGGAGTCATTCGCGAGTGTGGTCGTCCCCGAGCGTGTTGGCGCCATACGCCTCGACGTGCGGGTGTTCGGACACAGCGGTGGTCCGCTCAAGACGATCTGGAATGCCAGCGCGATGGAGGTCACGGTGCGCGGCGACGTGCCGCTCAGTGTCGCCAGCAAGCGTGCGCTCGACGTCCCGCAGTTACGTGAACAGTTGGGGCGTCTGGGTGGCACCGCCTTCAAGCTGGGAACGGTCGATGTGGCCGGACTGACCGACGGGCTGTTCCTCCCGGTGAGCGAACTCAATCGCATTCGGCAGGACGCCGTCGCGCAGCTCGACGAGCAGCTCGGTTGGGCGCGCCAGAGCGACCTCGCGGTTCGTGCCGCGCGCATTGCCGAGGTGGTTGACCGGGTGGCGTCGTCGGTGTCATCGCCGGTGTTGGATGCGTCGTTTGCGCTCCGCGCGATCGTGTCTGATCTCGACACGGCGCGCGAGGCCGCGGCCGGCGGCGCGACGGAAATCGTGCTCGATCCGTTCCTGCGCCATCCGACGCCGCCGCTGGCTCGTGTGAATGCCCTTCGTGAGGAACTCGCGACCGCCGGCGTGGCGTTGCGGTTGCGCACACCGACGATCGTGCGGCCCGAGGAACGCAAGCGCCTCGACAAGTGGCTCGCACTCGATCTCCCACTGCTGACGGGCCACCTGGGCTTGCTCGCGGAGTTCGGTGGGGCAGGGCGCGATGTCATCGCGGATTACGCGACCAACGTGTTCAATCAGCACACCGCGCAGTTGCTCTTCGAACTTGGTGCGTCTCGACTGGTGGCGTCGATCGAACTGACGACCGAAGAACTCGGACAACTGACCGATCCGTGGCGTGGACGCAATTTCGACGTGCTCGTGTACGGTCGGCCTGAGGGGATGACGATCGAGCATTGCGTGCTCTCGGCAGCGTTTGATCGCGAGCCGGCGACGTGCCGTGATCTCTGTGTACAAAAACATACGAACGTGTCGCTCACCGATCCGGCCGGTTACACCTTCGCCGTCGCCACCGACTCGGCGTGCCGGAACCGGTTGCTGCATTCTCGCCCGATCGATGGCTCCGAGTATCTGCCTGACCTCTGGGCGCAAGGCGTTCGTGGCTACCAGATGGTCTTCAACGTTCCCGGTGATCCTGTGCAACTGATCGTTCGTTCGTACCGCACCATGCTTGACGCGCTGGCTGGCAACGTGCTCCCGGAGCTGACGGCAACTCGTCGTTTGCTCGACGGCGCGTTCACGCGCGGCCATTTCGCGAGGGCCGTCTGAGATGAAGCGACTCTTTCGCGCGGCCATGCCGATTCTGCCCTTGGTGATGTCGGTGCTTGCCGGCGTCGATGCGGTGGCGGCATTTCAAACGGGACGCACGGGACGTGGCGCATTCAAAATCGTCAGCGTGTTGGTGTGGCTGTTCGTGGCCTACATGCTGTACGAGACGAATAAGCGTATCCCGACCGACGACACATAGACGCCGTTGGTGCGATGGTGCGCGCGTTGTTTCGATGACACGCGGTGTGGCCAGCACGACTACCGTGCGGCATGCCGATCGCACGCACGACATCCGCCGGCTATGGCACGCTGGAGCTCGCCCGCGTCACGCTGCGCGACACGTTCGGCTATCCGGATTTCCGGCCACCGCAGATCCGAGCGGTGCAGGCGGTGGTCTCGGGCCGTGACTCGCTGGTGGTGCTCCCGACTGGCGGTGGCAAGTCGCTTTGCTATCAGGTGCCCGCGCTGATACGTGACGGGCTCACCGTGGTGATCTCGCCGCTCATCTCGCTGATGAAGGACCAGGTCGACGCTCTGCAGCGTAAAGGCGTGTCGGCCGCGTTCATTAACAGCACGCTCCGTGTGGGTGAGGTGGCTGATCGAATGGCCCGGGCCCGCGACGGCTCGCTCAAGATGCTGTATCTGGCGCCAGAGCGCATGGAGGCCGGTCGCACGCTTCAAACACTGGTCGAGATCGGCGTCTCGTTGCTGGCGGTTGACGAAGCGCACTGCATCAGCGAGTGGGGACACGATTTCAGACCGAGCTATCGGCGGATCGGTCTGATTCGGGATCGGCTCGGTACACCGCAAACCGTTGCGCTCACCGCGACCGCGACGCCGGATGTCCGCCGGGATATCGTGCGTCAACTCGCGCTGCATGATGCCGTGGTGGTGGTGGCCGGCTTTGACCGCACCAACCTCACGTACTACGTCACGCCCTCCCGCTCGGCGTCTGACAAAGACAGGACGGCTATCACGCTACTGCGTGCCGCCGCCGGTCCGGCCATTGTCTATGCGCCGACGCGCAAGGCGGTCGAACATGTCACGTCGGTGTTGGTGCGCGGCAAGATCCGCGCGGTGGCCTATCACGCCGGTCTCGACGACGCGCTGCGTCAGCGCGCACAGGATGCGTTCATGCAGGAGCGCGCGCGGGTGATCGTGGCGACGAGCGCCTTCGGCATGGGCATCGATAAGCCCGACGTGCGACTGGTCGTACATCACGCGATGCCCGGATCGCTCGAGGCGTACTATCAAGAGGCGGGTCGCGCTGGTCGCGACGGCAATCACAGTACCTGCGTGTTGTTGCATGCGTATGCCGATCGTTTCACGCATGAGTTTTTCATTGGCAGTGCGCATCCCGACCGTACCACGGTAGAACGGGTCTGGAAGCTCCTGAGATCGCAGACCGACCGCGACGGAGTCGTCTCGCTCACCGTCGATGAGCTGGCGCAGCGCGCGCGGCCGACGCTCGGTGTGCGCAACGTCAACGCGGCGCTTCGGGTGCTGGTCTCCGCCGGCGCGTGCTCTGCGTTGGCGGCGGAGAGGGGTCGCGTATCAGTGCGCTTGCTCGCGACACCGGATCGGATCGTCGGCGAGCTGACCGGCGATCGCGTGTTCGATCGGGAGTTTCTTCGGGCGCTCTGGCGTGCGGTCGGCAAGAAGTTGGAGCGTGGTGCCATGATCGATCTCGAGGGGCTCCCGCCAGGACTCGGAGGCTCGAGGGAGCTCGTCCCTGTTTTAGAGCGGTTGGAAGCGCAGCAGATCGTCACGTGGACGCGCAGTGGCGGCGGTGTGCGGCTCGATCCCCGCACTCGAGACGCGAAATGGCTGCCGGTTGATTGGGCCGCGATCGACCGACGGCGCAAATCCGACATGAGCCGACTCGACGCAATGCAGCGATATGCGCAGACGCGCTATTGCCGAAGAGCGTTCGTCCTGCGCTATTTCGGGGATCCCGAAGTGCGCTCACGGTGCGCTGCCTGCGATCGTTGCTTAGGCACCACTGTAGTCCTTCCGCCGGCCGATACGAAGTACTCCGTTCGTGCCCGGTCCCGCCCGCTCTGACCTCGACGTCTTCCATGGACGATAGTCTTTATTTCAACGAGCAGCATCTCGCCGTGCGCGATATGGTCCGCAGCTTTGCGCGAGAGCAGGTCGCCCCCGTCGCCTCTCAACACGATGAGGACTCCACGTTCCCCTGGGTGAATGTGAAGGCGATGGGAGAACTCGGACTTCTCGGCATTCCGTGGTCCGAAGAGGTGGGTGGCGCCGGCTTCGATACGATCAGTTTCATGATCGCGATCGAAGAGCTCGCGAAAGTGTGTGCATCGCACTCGATCACGATCAGCGCGCACACCACGCTCGGTACGTCGCCCATCATCAGTTTCGGCACCAAATCGCAGATCGAGCAGTACGTGCCGCTCCTGGCCAGTGGTAAGGTGCTCGGCGGTTTCGGACTCACGGAAGAGAGTGCCGGCAGCGATGCGGGAGGCACGCGCACGACGGCCGAGAAGAAGGACGGGTACTATCTGCTGAATGGGTCCAAGCGGTTCATCACACACGCCGGCGTCGGCGAAGTGTTCGTGGTGACCGCGGTGACCGATCCGTCCAAGGGCACGAAAGGCATCTCCTCGTTCATCCTGAACAAGGAAAGCTGCGATCTCGAGCAGTGCCGCGTGCTGGGCATCGGCCACGACGACTCGCTCACACCGATGAAGGGATTCACGTCGGGGAAGAAGGAGAACAAGCTGGGATGGCGTGCGTCCGACACACGCGAACTGCTGTTCGACAACGTCGAAGTGCCGGCCGAAAATCTGTTGGGCACCGAAGGCCTGGGCTTCGTCAACTTCATGAAGACGCTCGATGCCGGTCGCATCGGCATCGCGGCGCTGTCGATCGGTATTGCGCAGGGGGCGCTCGAGGAGTCGCTCAAGTACGCGTCGGTGCGCAAGCAGTTCGGCGCGGCGATCGCGACGTTCCAGGGCATTCAGTTCCAGCTGTCCGATATGGCCACGGAGATCGAAGCGGGGCGCCATCTGGTATACCACGCGGCGTGGTTGTCGCAGCAGGGGAAGCCCTTCGGCAAGGAAGCCGTGATGGCCAAGCTGTTCTGCTCGGAACTCGCCATGCGTGCCACGATCAAGGCGATTCAGATCCACGGCGGGTACGGCTACACGAAGGACTACCCGGTGGAGCGCTTCATGCGCGACGCGAAGATCTGCGAGATCGGCGAAGGGACCAGCGAGATCCAGCGCATGGTCATCGCGAGGCACCTGCTGAAGGGACTGATGGAGTGACTTACGGGGACGGACCGCCAAGAATGTATTGCGGGGAACGTTCGGTCCCGTGTACTCTTCTTTGGTAGTCCGTTTTTGTAGGACCCCGCAGTTTCCGTAGCCGTTGCTTTCGGCGCCGGTGGCCCGTGCGACTCACGGGCCATTTGCGTTTGTGGTGGGGGCGGATTGGCGCCAGCGCGCAGCCATCCGACGTCCGCCACACGTCCCACCGCACGACACGCCCTGTGTGTTGATCGCGGGTCATCGCGTTTGTCCTGAGGCCTGCGCCTCCCGCCGCTATCGAAGCGCGGGACGGTCCGCGGTTTTCGGGCGCGACTCGCCCGTCCGATCAGTCGTGCTGGCTGGGGGAGCCCAGTGACGTCGTCCGTGTCGCCGCCACCTGGCGCGCTCGGGCAGCCTTTGTTTGATCACCGTGTTCGTCGCCGCCTCGGTCCAGTGGAGTCGCCACCGCCGGGGCGCGTGGCACGTCAGAATGAAGCGAGAAATCCTGGTGAACGCGACGCCGCGCGAGACGCGCGTCGCCATTCTCGAGGACGGCCAATTGGTGGAGTTGCTGGTTGATCGACCCGATGCCCGTCGCATGGTTGGCGACGTGTATCTCGGGAAGGTTGAAGCCGTGCTCCCCGGAATTCAGGCCGCCTTCGTGAATATCGGCACCGAAAAGTCCGCATTCCTGCACGCCGCCGATGTGGTGGTCGAGGATGCACCGGTTGCCGACGATGAAGACGACGACGAGGACGAGGCCGGCGAGGATGCCGGCGGCGGAAGTGCCGGCGGCGGTCGTCGTGGACGCCGTGAAGTCCGACCCATTCAGGACCTCCTGAAGCGCGGCCAGGATATCCTTGTGCAGATCACCAAGGAACCCATCTCTACGAAAGGACCGCGCGTCACCGCGCAGGTATCCCTCGCGGGCCGGTTCCTGGTGTACATGCCCTTTGCGTCGAAAGTCGGCGTCAGCCGCAAAATCGACGAACGTTCCGAGCGCCAGCGCCTCCGGGCGATGGTCTCGGAAATGCTTCCCGACGACGTGGGTGGGGTGATCATCCGGACGGTCTCGGAAGACGCGACCAAGGAAGTGTTCGAGCGCGAGCTGAACACGCTCATCAACAACTGGAAGCGGATCAAGCGGAAGACGCAGTTCACGCGCGCGCCGGCCTTGGTGCACCGTGAGACGAACGTCACGCGCGGCCTCGTGCGTGATCTGTTCAGCGCGAAAGTCGAAGGCGTCACCGTTGACTCCCGTCAGGTCTTCAACGAGATCACGGAGTACCTCACCGGCATCGCCCCCGAGCTCGTCGAGCGCGTGAAGCTGTACGAGGACATCGTGCCGTTGTTCGACAAGGCCGACATCGAGACGGAGATCCGCGACCTGTTCAAGCGGCGTTGCGACCTGCCGAGCGGTGGCTACCTGATCATCGAGCCGACCGAGGCGCTCGTTTCGATCGACGTGAATTCAGGTCGCTACACCGGCAAGCGTGACCCCGAGAAGACGGTGTTCAAGACGAACACGGAGGCGGCGCGCGAAATCGCGCGGCAGCTCCGGTTGCGCGACGTTGGCGGCATCATCGTCTGCGATTTCATCGACATGGAAACGCAGGGGAACCGCGACAAGGTGATTCACGAGTTGCGAACGCACCTCGGTCGTGATCGCGCCCGCACGAAGGCTCACGCCGTGTCCGACTTGGGTCTGGTGGAGATGACACGGCAGCGCGTGCGCCAGAGCCACTGGCAGAGCATGACCGAGTCGTGTCCGACCTGTAGCGGCACCGGCCGTGTGTTCACGCCCGAAACGATCGTCCGGCGCACCGAACGGGCTGTACGCCGCATGTCGGCCGAGGGGCGCCGGGAGCCGGTGATCCTCCGGCTCCATCCAGAGGTCGCGCTGCACGTGCTGGAGCAGGAGCACGATTTTGTGAAGCGCTTGGAGAAGTTGGCAGGATTCCCGCTGGAGCTGCGAGACGACCCGCTGCTGCGGCCGGACGAGATCAAGCTCGTTATGCGCGGCGCCCAGCGGGATGTCACGCAGCAGTACGCCCTGGCCTGACACCGGCCGGAAACCCACGTCCCCACAGGTGCTTGAGGCTGGTCTCAGGCGCTTGACAGCTAAAGCGAAGCCCGATAAGCTTTAAGGCTACGTTTGAAGCCTGCAGAATACGATTTAACAGATAGAGCCATGAGCTACGCGATCATTCGCACCGGCGGCAAGCAGTTCCGTGCCGAGCCGGGCAAGTCCCTCAGGATTCCCTCGCTACTCGGCGATGCCGGTACGGCCGTCGAGTTCAACGAGGTCCTTATCGGCAACGTCGGCACCGGCGTCCGCATGGGCGTGCCCACGCTCAGCGGTGCTAAGGTCACCGGCGAGATCGTGAAGCACGGCCTCGACGACAAAATCATCGTCTTCAAGTTCAAGCGCCGTAAGAACTATGCCCGCAAGCAGGGTCACCGGCAGAAGTTCACGGAAGTTCGCATTAACGAAATCACCCTCGGCTGATCGCCGACGGCGCGCCTCACTGGCGCGCCTCCTTTCCTGGAGTAAGAGCAATGGCACATAAGAAAGGCGTTGGCTCATCACGCAACGGTCGCGATTCGAATCCGAAGTTTCGCGGCATCAAGAAGTACGGCGGTGAGTTCGTAACGGCTGGCAACATCATCGCGCGCCAGTGCGGCACGAAGTGGCATCCTGGCAGCAATGTCGGCATGGGCACGGACTACACGATCTACTCGCTCGTCGACGGCGTCGTGCAGTTCCAGCACCACAACAAGAAGAAGTACAAGATCAGCGTCCTCCCTGTCGAGTTCGTTGAAATGATCGTCGAAGAAGTGGTTGAGGCCTAAACCTCACTGCGCGATGGTCGCATTCAGGAAGCCTCCGCCTTGCGCGGGGGCTTCCTGCGTTATGGCACGTAACTTCCGGACACGTGGCGACGTAGGTTCTGTGTAGCACTCACACTTTGCGGAGAAGGGCGCCATGGCGATCTGGGACAAGGTCAAGGAAGGGATCGATAAGGCCGGCAAGGCGGCGCAGGATGTCTTCGACGAGGGCAAGCTGCGCATTGATGCGTATCGGGCCCGTGAACAGGCCGACAAGGCCGCCGAGGCACTCGGCTACGCAGTGTTCCGTGCGGCCGATGCCGGTGGCGAACTGGCGGCGGACGCGCGTGACCGGCTCATCGCAGCCTTGCGGGCGCAGGACACCGACGCGCGTCGCATGGAGACCGAGCTGGCGGCCGCTCGCGCCGCCAATGGCACCACGGAATCCTCCGATGCGCCACACAGTGCAGTGTCCACCGCTCCCGTGCAGCAGCCCGCGCCGCAGTCCGCGCCACCGACGGATTCCACCGGCTGAGTTCGCTCGTGGTGGCAGGTGAGCACCTCGTCAGACCTCGCGGGTCCCGCAGCCATTGCGGGACCCGTGTTGCATAGTCTCAGGCGGGATAGAACGCTGCCCGGATCGTCGCCGGAACGTCGGTGCAGATCCCGTCGACGCCCCAAGAGGCCAGCTGGTGCGCTCGCACCGGATCGTTCTCGGTCCAGGCAATGACTTTGGCGCCCCGTTCGTGGGCCGCCATTACCAGCGCTTCGTCGAGCAGGTGCGTGAATTGCCAGAGCGCGTCTGGAACGGTCGGCCGCAGCATGCCGGCGGGCTCGATCTGATACGAGTCCGAGAGGAAGCCGATCGCGGTTCCCGGACGACGCGCTCGAACCGCCGCCGGAATGCGGTGGTCGAAGGAGTGCACAGCGGCACGCACCAGCGGGTGTCGGTCGAGCAGCGCGGCGACGGCCGCTTCAACGCGAGGTGCCTTGACCTCCACATACACAATGGCGTGAGTGCCGACCAGATCGAACACGTCGTCGAGCAGCGGCACGCGATGGCCGCCGTGCAGCCGCGCCGCGCGCAGTTCGGTCAGGGTGAGTTCTCGGATGGCCGCCGTGCCTCCGGGGCCGCCGCCATGTTCCAGCTGGAGTACCGCGTCGTGATGCACCACCAGATGGCCGTCAGCCGACCCATGTACGTCGAGTTCTATGCCGTCCGCCCGCTGCTCCAGGGCGCGGGAAAACGCGGCGAGCGTATTCTCGAGGCACTCGCGAGATGAGCCGCGATGCGCGATGATGTCTGGTATGTGCATGTCCGTTCTCCCCATCACTTCGTGATCGCGCGATCCCCATCCCCTTGGGCCTTGGCGGCCAAGCTGTGGTCTCGGGCCGCGTTGGGTCAATGGTGGGGCGCGTCCTTAACGATACCTGCTGGGCGTCGTCTAATTGGGTGGAGCGTATGATCCATGCCGAACAGACCGATGACGCGTCAGTCGATGCCGCCCTTATCGCGCGGTGGATGGCGGGTGACGAGCGGGCCGCCGCGGGGATCGTCGAGCGGCACGCCGGCGCCTTGGCGCGTTTTGCCGTGCGGCTGGGTGTCGACGAGGATGTCGATGAGTTGGTGCAGGACACGTTCATCCGGGCCTTTTCGGCGCTCGACTCGTTTCGGGCGGACAGTTCGCTTCGGACGTGGTTGTTCACGATTGAACGCCGGTTGGTGATCGACAGGCGACGATCGACGGCCAAACGGGGACGCGAGGTGGACATCGATGATGGACATGCCGCGACGGAGTACGATGCCCTTGATGCCTTGGTGGCGGACGAAGCCGCCCAGCGGATGGCATCGGCGATTGGTCGATTGACACGCATGCAGCGTGACGTCTTCACGCTGCGTGTGCAGGAAGGGCGAAGTTACAAAGAGATTGCGGAGATCCTCGACAGTTCTGAGGGCGCCGCGCGGGTGCACTACCACAACGCGATGCGAGCCGTGAAGGAGTTTCTCGATGACTGAGTGCCGGACACCGGAGATGCAGGACCTGTTGCCCGACTACGTGTCGGCGTCGCTCGATGCGACGGCCGCGGCGCTGGTCGAGCAGCACCTGTCGATCTGCGACCCGTGTCGCGACGACATCGCCGTGTTGCGCGTGGCGCGCGCGGTTCGCCCGAAGGCCGTGCCGATCGACGTCGCGCAGATTGTGGCCAGCTTGCCGCGCCCGACGCCGACGCTGCGCCTCGTGCGCTCGTCGAGTGAGGCCACGCCGATCGTGGCCTCGACCACGACGTCGGCGCGTCCGCGTCGTCGTTGGTCGGCGTCCACGTGGCAAGTCGCCGCGGCGGTCGGTGTGATGATCGTCGGTGGCACCTCGCTGATCGTATCGCGGAACAGCCCGAGTAGCCTCACGCGCGCCCGGTCGAGCGTTGCGCAGTTGGCGGAAGCCGCCGAGAGCGCGTTGGCGCGGACAACGCGAACGGCCGGCACGGCGCCGTCCGCGACGGTCGCCGTCTTGGATTCGCCGACGAGCCTCGGCAGCGCGGCACGTGTACCGCGCGTATCGGTGTCGTACGGTGATCTCGGCGACTACTCGGAGGCCGAGCTGCAGCGTATGCTCGATCGCCTCGAAAAGTGGGATGGCACCAGCTCCGTGGAGCCGCTGCCGACGCTACCTGTTGTCTCGTCATCGGGAGGTTCCGCACCATGATCATGTCTCGACTTCGACCGCTGGTGGCGGCTGCGCTGGTCGTGACGGTCTCCTCGCCGATCGAGGCGTTCGCGCAAGGCCCTCCGCCACGCGTGAGCGAACGTCAGGGCGCGCCCCGGATGAATGCGCAGCAGCGCGAGCTGCTCGAGAAGCGCTTCAAGGAGCGCATCGACGCCATCGTCACGCAGCGCCTCCGGCTCACCGACGAGCAGCAGGTCAAGTTGCGTGAGGTCGCGTCGCGTACGGAGGAGACACGTCGCGTACTGCGCCGCGAAGAGTTTGTGTTGCGGACGGCGCTGCGCGATGAAATGAAGGCTGGCGAGAAGGCAAATGAGGCGAGGGTGGATGATCTGCTCGAACAGATGCCCCGACTCGAACGTCGGAAGCTTGAGCTCATGGAATCCGAGCAGCGCGATCTGGCCAAGTTTCTCTCGCCGACGCAGCGTGCGCGCTATTTCGGGCTCCAGGACGAATTGCGCCGCGGAATGCAGGATTTGCAGCGTCGGCGGATGGACGTGGACGATTCGACCGTCTCCCCCACGGATAACCGTGGATTCCGACGGCGCGGGACACCGCCACCACGCTGACTGGGCACCCCCGTGGCGTCGCTTTCGCCAACCGTGTACAATTGGGTGACGGTAGTTGGTGTAGGCCCAGATGGCGGAACTGGCAGACGCACGGGACTCAAAATCCCGCACTCGCAAGGGTATCCGAGTT
>JBBQAK010000482.1:0-1773 GCA_038316215.1 Gemmatimonadales bacterium
TCTCCATGTCCGGGAGGACGACGAGGATACCGACGCCGAGCGCCAGCACCACGCCGATCTTCACGAACGCCGACAGGTAGTCACGTGGCGCCAGCAGCATCCACACGGGGAGCACCGAGGCAAAGAAGCCGTACACCATGATCGAGAGCGACAGCGTCACGCCGCTGAGGGTGAACACCGGCGCCCACGTGGCCGACTCCGACACCCACTTACCCGCGTACAGCGAGAGAAACAGCAGCACCAAGCCGCCGGCGGTCGCTTCGAGCACGCGACCCGGACGAATCCAGCGCAGATACACGCCCATCATCATGGCGATCGGAATCGACAGGCCGATGGTGACGGTTCCCCACGGGCTGTCGCGCAGGGCGTTCACGACGACCAGGGCCAGCACCGAGATCAGGATGATCATGATGCCAAGAATGGAAACGAGCGCCGTGGCACCGGCGACCGTGCCGATCTCTTCCTTCGCCATCTGGCCCAACGACTTACCGTCTCGGCGCACGGACGCGCAGAGAATGACGAAGTCCTGAACCGCTCCACCCAGCACGACACCAACCAGAATCCAGAGCGCGCCGGGGAGGAAGCCGAATTGCGCGGCCAGCGTTGGCCCAACCAGCGGGCCGGGACCGGCGATGGCGGCGAAGTGGTGACCGAAGACGATCCACTTGTTGGTCGGCACGTAGTCTCGACCGTCGTCCAGCCGTTCGGCCGGCGTCGCCCGGGTGGCGTCGAGGCCGAAGATGTCCGCCGCAATGAACCGACTATAAAATCGGTAGGCGATGAGGTAGGTGCAGACGGCCGCGGTCAGCAACCACGCGGCGTTGATCGTCTCACCCTTGTTCAGGGCGACGGTGGCGAGGGCACCAGCGCCGAGCACGGCAATGGCGATCCACGGGACCTGTTTGATCAGGCCGGAGGCAGGCGAGGGGGAGGACATGGCATACGGTGTACGCTCTCGTACATGCTGCTGTCAATGAAGGATCGTGCGAAATCCGGAAAAATGGGGCAAGGCGTACTCAAGCTTGGACGTGCCGTCGTCTGCGGTACGGCTTTCCAGCACGCGACTTCACCTCCCGCGCGCGCCAGACGATCTTATTCCGCATGGCTACTCCCGTAACGCTTATCCCCGGCGACGGTATCGGACCGTCCATTGCCGACGCCACCGTTCGCATCCTGGCCGCCGCTGGCGCCGATGTCGACTGGGACCGACAGGTCGCCGGCATGGCCGGCGTGGCGCGCTGGAACGATCCGATCCCCGACGCGACCCTCGACTCGATCAAGCGCACCCGCGTGGCCCTCAAGGGTCCGCTGGAGACCCCGATCGGTGACGGCTTCCGCTCCATCAACGTCGCGCTCCGGAAGACGTTCGACCTCTATGCCAACGTCCGCCCCGCGTATACGATCGTGCCGGGTCGCTTCGACAAGGTCGACATCGTGCTGGTGCGCGAGAATACCGAAGGGCTGTACATCGGTGTCGAGCACTACGTGAAGATCGGCGACGATCCGAAAGCGGCGGCGGAATCGGTGGCGATCATTACGCGGCACGGGTCGGAGCGCATCGTGCGCTATGCGTTCGAGTACGCGATCGCGCACAACCGAAAGAAGGTCACACTCGTGCACAAGGCGAACATCCTCAAGTTTTCACAGGGACTGTTCCTCGACGTTGGACGCATGATCGCTCGTGAGTATGAGGGGCGCGTGCAGTTTGAAGAACGCATCATCGACGCCATGGCGATGCACCTCGTGATGCGCCCGGAGCAGTTCGATGTGGTC
>JBBQAK010000188.1:0-7635 GCA_038316215.1 Gemmatimonadales bacterium
ATTACTTTACCTTTAGCACGAGTTAAAGTCGCCAAATTATCCTGGCTTACGGTTACGATTCCTGCCGAATCATAACCTCGATATTCTAGTCTACGCAAACCACTGATCGCAGGCAATTCTGGTGGCTCACGCCACCAAGGAGCCACCGTCGCTCCGATCGGTGGCGCCGTCAGTGCCGGCGGCACTCGCCGCCGTGATCGATCGGTGTCTCCGCAAGCAGGCCGACGAGCGCTTCGCCAACGGTGAAGAGTTGGCCGACGCGCTGGGGAAGGCACTCGAGGCGGTAGAAAGCGCGGCCCGGGACGAAACCGGTCAGACCGCGCTCTCAAGTGACGATGCCATGCTGATCTGGCGGCGCGCGGCGGAATTGCAGGCAGAAGCGGCGGCCCGGTTGGAGTCCCGCATGCGCGAGGTAGGCGGCACGAAGCAGCTGGTCGCCACATCGATGGCCCCTGTGGGTGCGCAGAACGACGCTACAGGATCTGATCAACGAAGCGACACTGCTGCGCCACTACCAACGGACGCCTACCGTTTGCGCGACGTGGAGGCGGCAGCGGTTGAAGCGGGCATCTCGCAGCGCTACGTCGCGCTCGCCCTCGACGAGCTCCGGGCATCGCCCAACGCCATCCAGCGCGCGCAGCCTCTGCCCCAATGGAAGGAAACGCTGGCCACACGCCTCTTCGGGACCACTCAACGCACCCTGTCCGTTACCCGTCGCTATGCCGCCTCACCTCGGGCTGTACTTCAGGTGCTGGGTCGATCGCTTCAGGGAGCACCGTGGTCGCTGTCGCTTCGCGATACACTAGGGGGACACCCTCTCGATGGTGGCGTCTTGGTGTTTGATCTGCCGGCGATGGTGGACGGGAACTACAAGTGGACCTGGACCCGCTACGGCACCTACGTGCCCGAACTTCGTGTGTCACTGTCGGCCGCACCAGGCAACGCGAAGGCGTGCGAAGTCACGATTCAGGCAGATCTCCGCAAAGGACTGATGCCCAACATTGTTGGGTACGGCATTATCTCCAGCTTCGGCGGCGGCTTCGGCGGTCTCGTCGGTGCCGTGATCGGAAAGAAGGCCTTGCTGCTTGCTGGTGCCGCGATAGGCGGCCCGGCTCTGGCCGGCGCCTTGCTTACTGGTGTCGCGTTGCTGGCAACAGCCGGCCCGCTGTATCGTTGGGAGATTGGGAAAACTGAAGTCGAACTCCAGGCGGCCTTAGCCGCCATCGACGTCGCCATGCGATCCATCGATATCTTCGGTGAGGCGCCGGCGACACCGCTTCAACGTGCGATCAGTCCGACTGCCGATGGGTGGTTTCCGTCGTAGGCCGTCCCTTGCATTAGCTCATTACTGAGATAGATTAAAGGCATCCCAATCCTGAGAGTATTCGATGTCTATCCGTCCCGTGAAGCGAATCGTGCAGGCCCAACCCACCATGGAAGGCGCCGGCGTGCACCTGCACCGTGCCTTCGGATTCGGTGAAACGTCCGAGACCGACCCGTTCCTGCTGTTTGATGACTTTCGGAATGACGTGCCGCGGCAGTACCAAGCCGGTTTTCCGTGGCATCCGCATCGTGGCATCGAAACCATCACCTATGTGCTCGCCGGCAACGTCGAACACGCCGACTCGCTCGGCAATCGCGGTATGCTGGGCGCCGGCGATGTGCAGTGGATGACCGCCGGCAGCGGCATCGTGCACCACGAGATGCCTCAAGGCGATGCCCAGGGCCGGATGCACGGCTTCCAGTTGTGGGCCAACCTGCCGTCGTCGCTCAAGATGACCGCGCCGCGGTATCAGGATGTGCAATCGAAGGAGATCGCCGAGATCGTGGACGACGACGGCACCACCGTGCGCGTGATCTGCGGTGAGTTCTGGGGCAAGCGTGGCCCGGTAGACGGCATCGCCGCCGATCCCTGCTATCTCGATGTCTTCGTCCCCGCGGGTCGAACCAAGTCGCTCCCGGTGGACGCATATCGCAGTACCTTCGCCTACATTTTTGAAGGGACTGGAACGTTCCGTCATGCCTCGGACCCCATGGGCGTGCTGACGGAGCGGACGGCGGGCAACGACGACGATCTGGTGCGGGACATGTCCGGTAATCGTTCGCTGGTGCTCTTCGACAGCGGCGATGAAGTCGTCGTGCGGGCGGGCGAGAACGGTATTCGCTTCCTGCTGGTCTCCGGCGCCCCAATCAAGGAGCCGGTCGCGTGGTACGGTCCTATCGTGATGAACACCCAAGCGGAGTTGCAGGTCGCCATGCGCGAACTGCAGGCCGGGACCTTCATCAAGCATTAACGGCGCCCTTCATGGCGCCCCGATCTTGAACGGCTTCGCCATGACTGCTCGTTTGTATTCCTCCACTTCTCGGCTGCTCACGGCGCTCGCGCTGTCGGCGGCCGCGTTGGCGGCCGTATCGGTGGCACCCACTGCGGTGAGTGCACAGAACACCGGCAAGCAGTCGGCCGCGGAGGCGTCCGCGCGAGCGGGCACCCAGCCGGCCAAGCCGCATACAAAGATGTGGGAGTTCAACGGCTCGCTTGGCTTCTCGCAGACCAGCGGCAACGCCAGCGCGCTCACCACGAACGTCAACAATCGGCTCAAATACAGCGTGGTCGGGTGGTCCGTCGTGCAGGACCTCGCGTTCTACTACGGCGAGGCGAACGAGAAGGTCAATACGAATTTTTGGAACGGTGGCCTTCGCGGCGAGCGTACCGTGGCCGATCGCGTGGCGCTATTCCTTGCCTCCCGCTACGACCGCAACGTCCTACAGGGCATCAGCAGTCGCTTCCAGCAGGGCTTCGGGGTGACCTTGGCCGCAGTGGACGACAAGCAGACGAAGCTCAACGTCGCGCTGGGCGGCTCCTTCTTTCAACAGACGCTCACCCCCGGCTCCACCGCCAAGGCCTCGCGCGCCTTCCCGGCGGCGCGCGCGGCGATGGAGTTCCGTCGTCGTCTCTCGGAGCTCGCGTATGTGCAACAGACGGCCGAGTACCTGCCGGCGATCGGTGACAACACGAGCGCGTATTTCCTCAACACCGAAAGCGCGATCGTGGCGCCGATCTCCAAGAAAATCGGGCTCAAGATCGGCTACGTGATCCGCTACAACTCCGAGCCGCCGGTGCGGAACAGCGTACAGCTGCGTACGACCGATACGTTCTTCTCCAGCGGACTCACGCTGAGTTTCTGAGCGTACGAGTCTCCACCAACAGAAGCGCCAGCCGAGGTGACCTCGACTGGCGCTTCGACTACCGCCACACAAGCATTCGATTCATTCGATCGCGTTACGCGACCTGGCGACGACGCGCCATACCTAGCAGGCCGGCGAGGCCGGCGGCCATTAGCGCGTAGGTGGACGGCTCGGGCACGGTCGTACTGGGCGGCGGCCCGCCCGGCACCAGCACGCTACCTGGCACGATGTTGTCCGTATCTACGCCGAAGAGAAACGACCCAGATGCCGTCGAAAGACCGGCGCCATTCCCGTTGCTGAACTGCATCGTGAGTTGCTCGAAGAGATCGCCAACCGGCGCTTGCCCGGTCAAGCCGACGAGGTTCGAGTAGATCGCCGTTACGCCGACCGCAGGAAACGAATTGGCAGGCTGCAATTGGAATGAGATCGCACCGCTCGATCCGGGCGTACCGTCGATCGCGGTGCCGCTGAAGGCCACGTTGTCGCATCCCGCTACGGTATAGCGACAGTCGAACACCACGCCGGCAGGTCCGCCGTTGAACGTGAGCGACGTCAACGTACCAGCCAGCGGGTTGGTGACTTGGAGCTGCCAATAGAAGTTGTTGGTGTTCTCAGAGGCGCCCAGCAGGACGCGCCCCCAGCTGGCGTCAACGAGTCCGTAGTAGCCCGGAAACGTCGTCCCGACGTCGCTCCACGTACCGCTGAAAACACCGCCTCCGCTGAAATTGGCCGTGACTCGCAGTCCCGTCATTAACGAACCTGTCGTCGAAAAGCCGGCGATCCCCGAGGTCGTGAACGTCGAGCCATTCTGATATTGTACCGTCTGCGCACCGGCCGTCGTGACCAGTACCACGCTCGCGAGAAATGCGACCAACGATCGTGCATTCATGCGTGTGACTCGCTTGAGAAAGGAGGTATCCGCTCGTCGGGGTATGATTCATCATCCCGACCAGCTGTCTTCCGAGTGACGCGCGCACTCGCCCCGGATTCTCACTCCCCCGACTTTTGTGGCACGCACGCGACAGTTCACTCAGTAGATTCCGACTCGTGGCCCACGACGCGCTCCCGATTCTCAAGAACACGACCACGCGGTCGCCCGATGTGGGGGGGGAGCCTGTGCACGCCCCGGCAACGGTCGTGTCGATCGATCGCGGCGCAGTCGACGGCGGTGCGATCGATCGCGTCCTCCTGCGCTTTGGCGGCCTCATGCGGCGCGCCGCGCACGCACGCGGCCTGCTCGAGCAGGATGTCGATGAGGTCCTGCAGGACATCCGCATCCGGTTGTGGAAGACGCGAGCCAGCGATGAGAATCTGGACGCCCTCGGTGCGTCTTATCTGCACAGAGTCGCGATCTCGGCCGTCATCGACTTCCTGCGTCGACGGACCGCACGCCGTGAGGATACGCTCGACAGCGTCATGGCGTCGGAGATGGTGCCCCTGGCACTTCGGGTCGCCCCCGTCGACTCGAGCGCGTCAGCGGAGTTGACGCATCGGCTCGAGGCCGCGCTCGGTGGCCTCGTGCCGAATCGCCGGCTCGTGGTACAGCTTCACCTTGAGGGATATGAGCGCCATGAGATTGCCGGCATGACCGGATGGACGGAGGCGAAGGTGCGCAACCTGCTCTACCGTGGTCTCGACGACCTGCGCGCGCTGCTTCGTGCGGACGGGGAGGAGACGCCATGAACGACGACGAACTGCGCGGTGCCTACGCGGCGCTGCGGCGTGAGCGTGCGCAGCGACCGGCCACCGAACAACCAACGGCGGACGCGATGCGACAAGCACTCGACGGCGAGCTCACGGAAGAGGCGCGCGAACGGATCCTTGAGCACGCCATCACATCGGGTGCCTCGGCGCAGCTCGCGCTGTTGCAGGCCGCACATGTCGCTTCGAGCGGCGCACTGCCCAACACGACATCGCGCGCGTCGATGATGGGAGATGCCGCGCCAGCTGTACGATCATCACGGCGCTGGTGGCCACTCGCGGCCGCCGCCGCGCTGGTGCTCGTCGTCGGCGTACCGTTGGCCACGCGCACACCAAACGAGGAGTCGGTTCGTTTTCGATCGGGGACGGCGAGCGGTGTACCGCAGTTAATCGCGCCGGCCAGTGGTGCCACCATCGCCGCCTTGCAGCGCTTTGTCTGGCACGCGGTGTCGGGTAGCACCAGCTTCACGCTCGAGCTGCTCGATGCGAATGGACGGACGGTCACGCAGCTCGTGACGAGTGACACCACAGCGGTGCTCGGACCGTCGGTTACCGAGGGCAACCGCGCTCGTACCACCGGCTGGTGGGTAACCGTCGTGACGGCCGACGGACGTCGCGCGCGCAGCGAGCTCCGACTGACCCGCGCGCGATAGTCACCGCCCGCGATCGCGCGTTATTCGCTGCGCGTGAACAAGCGCTGAATCGCACTCCTCCATCGCGCCCATGCTCGTTCCGGGCGCGCCTGCAGCGCCACCCGCAGCGTCGGGTCACCGAAGTATTCCAGATTCGCCCAGATGGCCGGCGATACGCCATCACGAAGCGCCGCCGTGCGAACAGCGTGCAGCGACGAAACGACGTCGCTGCCCGCAAGCTGGGCGCGATAGAACGCTTCCATGTACGGCCCGATCGTCGCGTCATCGACCCGCCACCGCGTGGCGAGTACGCCGCGCGCTCCCGCGTCCAGTGCCGTGCTGACCAGCCCGTGCAGCGCCTGCCCACTCAACATCACGCCGTCGCCGCTAGCGCAGGCCGACAACACCACCAAATCGAATGGTAGCGGTTGCGCGGAGAGATCACTGAGATCGAACAGTCCGTCGTGACTGGCGGTGGCCTGCACCACAATCCCACTGCCGTCGAACGAGGACGGATCGGCCACCGCATGACTGGCGATATGCAGGAGCTGTCCGCCGGCGCCCAGTCGGCTCACGATCTGATCGCGCGTCACCCCCCGACCGTCGAGTAGTTCGCCGCCCCGCAGCAGATCCGACACCAGGCGTGCTTCCTCGCGCGCACCAGGAAGCGCCACCCACGACGACATGGTGCCTGGCATCATCGGCATCGTCGCCGGCGCGCCGACGACGAGCGCGCGAAACGCGTCATTCCCATCGCGTTGGCGACGCGAGACGCCGACCGCACCACCGAGGGCATCCTCCACCGACGGAGCGATCGCCACTTCATAACGCACGATCAGCGCGCCACCCGACGGGTGCGTCAGCGCGGCGAACGGCAAGCGATGCAGCGCGCCGTCCGGTACCAGCACCAGCCTCGTGACCGATGACGGCAGCGCCCGCACCACCGGATCGATCAGCGCAGAGGCTAGCTCGCGCGCGAGCGGCTCCATCAACCGCCCCGCTTGCAGGAAGGCGCTGAAGCGCTCGATACGCGAAGCCAACGAATCGATCGGCGCGAGCTGAACGCTGACCAGCGTGTCCCGCGTGAGCACGAAAGCGGTGGTGGGCTCACCACCGCGACCCACGATATAGCTCACAATGGCCGACGACGACGCGAGCCGCGCGCGTGCTAATGTTGGAAGGCGCAGTGGGTCAACTGCAAGCGAGTCAAAGGCGCGCACGGTGACACTGACTGAGCGCGTCGCGTCGACCGCGAGTACGCCACGTTGCAAAGCCTGCTGCTCACGGCTTCGCACCCGACGCCACTCCGCGATGGACAACGCCTCGACCTCTCGATGCGCGACCGCAAAGTGCGACACGAGCGTCGCCAGCCCGAGATCGAGATCCCAGTCGAGATGGCGATCAGAGAGCGCGGCCAACTGATCTTCTCGGCGCGTACGCGTGGCACGCCAGCGGTCGATGGTTGCCTGCGCGTTGGTGAAATCTCGCCAAGCGGCGTCGAGTGCTCCCGTCGCGGCTTCCGCCTCGGCGATCCGACTCTCGATTTCGAAGCGATAGGGACCGACCATCCCGCGCACGCCGAGCAGCGCGCGCCAAATTGATAGGGCGGTGGCGGCATCGCCCTGCTCAAGTGCCAGGAGCCCTCGCTGGTAGGTACGATTGGTGAGATTTCCGGTATAGTTGCGCGCAAGCGCCAACGAATCGGCCGTCGTCAGCAGCTGCATGCTCGAGGCAAGCCGACCTTCGCGACGCGCGATGTCGGCGCGGGCCAACAGCACGTCCACGACGGCGGTGGGAGCGACCGCATCGCCCTGCGACGCGATCGCGCGAAAGGCGGAATCGGCGGCGATCAAGTCGCCACGTAGCAGCATGCCTTCAGCAATAATTCGATCGGCGACGACGAGTCCGGTACGATCACCAATCTCAAGCAGCATCGCGCGCGCCGCCGTCATCATCCGGCTGGCGTCATCCACCGCACCGGTACGCTGTGCGATCTGCGCGAGATTCATCGTCGCCCACGCTTCACCGCCGCGACTCTCACTCTGACGCGCAAGGTCGAGCGACTCGCGTAACAGACGTCTGACCGCGAAGTAGCTGCCGCCGATGATGAAGCTAC
>JBBQAK010000011.1:0-18939 GCA_038316215.1 Gemmatimonadales bacterium
GGGCTGGTGGAAGTATGCGCCAGCACCCCGCACGGCACCACGGGTCCTCCGTGGATCGCCAGAGCACTGAGCGCACGGAGCGGTGGTCCGTATATGCCCGAGACGTTGTAGGCGATTCCCCCATGCGAGCGGCGCCACGCACCGCGAGGTTGGTCTGTCGGTCACTTGATCGACGTCACCAGCCCTTCCCGGAGACCCCGTTGCGCGTCAAAGACATCATGACCACCAAAGTCTTCACCATTCAATCGAACAAGCGGCTTCGCGCGGTCGAGGAGATCATGAAATGGGCGCACGTGCGTCACGTACCCGTAATAGACGACCATGGGCGACTGGTAGGGATCGTAAGTCACCGAGATCTGATGGGCGCGGCGGTGTCCACGTTGCAGGTCAAGATCTCGGAGGTTGAGCGTACGCAGCACATTTCGGCGATCGAGGTGCAACAGATCATGCACCATCCCACCGCGACCATCGGGCCCGATGAACGCGTGCAGCGCGCCGCCCACCTCATGCGGTCACTCAAGATCGGATGTCTACCGGTGCTCGAGGACCAGCATCTGGTGGGCATCGTGACCGAGGCGGACTTGCTGCACATCGTGGAGGAACTGCCCGATGCAGCGCTCGCGCGCGCCCTCTGAGGCCGCGTACAGGAGCTGCTTTACTTTATCGTATAAAGTACTTGATACTTTCCGGCGGCGTGCCGATACTGTACTCCATGGCTGCCCCCACGTCGGAACCGCCCGCTCTCCATGACCGGGCGCTCCAGGACTTGTCGTTTATCCGCCGCACCATGGAGGGCGCGGCCGCCTTTACCGACGTGCCCGGTTGGGGACTGGTCGGCGTCGGGGCGACGGCGCTGGTCGCCGCACCGGTGGCCCACCGCCAGTCGGACCCCGAGCGATGGCTGACCGTCTGGATCGTCGCGGCGGTGATTGGCGCCTCCATCGGGGGCAGCGCGATGTACGCCAAGATGCGACGGCGCGTGGGCCGCGGTGGAACGCTCCGGCTTAGCGTGCCCGCCCGGAAATTCCTGTTCAGCTTCTGGCCGGCGATACTCGCCGGTGCCGTGCTCACGCTCGCCCTAATCGATCCCTACACGCCGGGTATCGCCCCTCATCTCACGGCGCGCGTGCTCCCCGGCCTCTGGTTGCTGCTGTACGGCATGGGCGTCACGACGGCCGGCACCTTCTCCATCCGTGCCGTCCCGCTGATGGGATTCGGGTTCATCACGCTCGGCGTGCTCGCCCTGTTCGTTCCCATCGCCGATGGAGATCTCATGATGGCGCTTGGCTTCGGCGCGTTACACCTGGGTTTCGGCGTTCGCATTGCGCGGAGGCACGGTGGATAAGCGCGATCTCGGCGCGGCGCGGCAACGGCGCGAGGTCGACGGCGAGATCGACGGCGAGGCGCCGCTGTCCACGTCGCGCGAGAAAGGAGCACCCTTGAAAGCCCTTGACGGAGGCGCCGCGACGCCGATGGCACTCGATCGTCTGATTCACGAGCGGGTCCGACTGGCCATCGTGAGTGCGCTGGCCGTCCAGGATTCGCTCACGTTCAACGAGCTCAAGGCGTTGCTCGACACCTCCGACGGCAACGTCTCGGTGCACGCGCGCAAGCTCGAAGACGCCGGCTACATCACGTGCACGAAGGGTTTTGACGGGCGCATTCCGCGCACCGAGTATCGACTCACCGCCGCCGGTCGCACGGCGCTGGAGCGGTATCTTTCACACATGGAAGCGCTGATCAAGCGCGTGGGGGGCGCATGACGCGTGTACCGCAACATCTGGCGTTGATCATGGACGGCAACGGCCGTTGGGCCACGGGAAAAGGTCGTCCTCGCTGGATGGGACACGTGCGTGGCGCGCACACGGCGCGCGAAGTCGTCGCCTACTGCGCACAGCGCGGCGTCGAGCAACTCACGCTCTATGCGTTCTCCAGCGACAACTGGAAGCGCCCAGCAGACGAAGTGGGCTTTCTCTTCGATCTGTTCGCATCGCACCTCGAACGTCAGCTGGCCAAGCTGCTCAAGCACGGCATTCGCTTGTCGGTGATCGGACGACGCGATCGACTGCCTCAAGCGCTGTGCGCGTCCATCGAGTCCACCGAGGCGCGAACGGCCCATGGCACGCGGATGCATTTGCGCGTCGCCGTGGACTACTCGAGTCGCGCCGCGATTCACGAGGCGTTCGCGATGGCCGAAGGACGCGGCGGCGTGTTGCCCGACACCAACATCCTGCCACCGGTCGATCTCGTGCTCCGCACCGGTGGCGAGCGACGGTTGTCGGACTTTCTGCTCTGGGAGAGTGCCTATGCCGAGCTCGCCTTCCTCGACGTGAACTTCCCTGATCTCTCGACGGCCGATCTCGACGCTGTCTTCGCGGATTATGCCAAGCGTGAGCGGCGGTATGGCGCGGTTCCGGCCACGGTGAGCGTGTGAGGGCCTTCGGCGCGGTACAACCGTGGCTGATCGTCGCGAGTACGCTGCTGCTGGCGTGTACCGCCGGCGACCGCGACGCGTTGGCGCCGCCGACCACACGTCCCAACATCGTCTTCATCCTGCTCGACGATGTCCGCTATGACGACATGGTCGATCATCCCTTCGTCGATCTGCCGAATCTGAAGCGGCTGGCCACCGAAGGCGCCTCGTTCCGTCGCTTCTTCACCTCGGCGCCCCTCTGCTCGCCGAGTCGCGCCGTCTTCATGACGGGCCAGTACCCGTTTCACAATGGCATCGTCGACAACGGCGAGCGCGCGGAACTCAGCCACCAGATCGTCACCTTCCCGAAGCTGTTGCAGGACGCCGGCTATCACACCGGCTTCTTCGGCAAATGGCATATGGGGCATGAGGACGATTCGCCGCGCCCCGGCTTCGATCGCTGGGTGAGCTTTGTGGGGCAGGGCGTGTACTTCGATCCGACGCTGAACATTGATGGGAGTGTCGCCGGTGCGAAGGGCTACATGACGGACATTCTGACGGCGCAGGCGGTGTCTTTCATCGCGGCGGCGCCGGCGGGCAAACCGTTCCTCGCGTTCATAGCGCAGAA
The DNA here is from genome assembly GCA_038316215.1 of Gemmatimonadales bacterium. Classification (GTDB taxonomy): domain Bacteria; phylum Gemmatimonadota; class Gemmatimonadetes; order Gemmatimonadales; family Gemmatimonadaceae; genus Gemmatimonas. The sequence goes on from JBBQAK010000011.1 coordinate 3,042, forward strand.
GGCCGCGCACCCGGAGATCTATCCGAATCAAGTGCGCTCATTCCCACCTGCACCGGGCGACGAGGGTGCGTTCACGCACGATTCGATTCGGCACGATCCAAGCTGGCGGGCACCGCTTACCGGGAAGCCGGCACTCCAGCGTCCGGTGGACGCCAACGATCCCCGCAGCCCGAAAGGCGGGCTCCCGGACAAGTATGTGCGCGATCGGCTGCGCATGCTGCTTGCGGTCGATCGCGGCATCGGGGCGGTAATCTCGGCGCTGGAGGCGAAGGGCGTACTCGATCAGACGGTCTTCATCGTGACCAGCGATCAGGGATTCTTCTATGGCGAATTCGGGTTGGCGCAGGAACGCCGACTGGCGTACGAGCCGAGCACTCACATTCCGCTGATCGTGCGATACCCCGGCGTCGTTCCTCCCGGCGTGCGACCGAATGCGCTTGCCAGCAACGTGGATATCGCCCCCACGATGCTCGAACTCGGCGGGGCGCCCGTACCCGCGGCGATGGACGGGAGATCGCTGCTGCGCGCGCTGCGCAATGATTCCACGGCCATTCGCGACGACCTCCTGATCGAGTTCTACTCGGACACCGAGTTCCCGCGTGTGAAAGGCATGGGGTACAAGGCCGTGCGCACGGATCGCTACAAGTACATCCGGTACGACGAACTCAAGGGCATGGACGAACTGTACGATCTGCAGGCGGACCCGTACGAGTTGCGGAATCTGTTGCCAGACAGCGTACCGGCCGGCGTACGCGACGACTTGTCGGCGCGACTCGACCGGTTGTTGAAACGGCCGAGTCCCTAACTCACCGCGCGCTCAGTCGCTGCTGCACCAGGCGACGGAGCGTGCCGTCCTCGAGATAGCGCCGCAGATATTTTCCGGGGCAGCCGGTCTCGGCGTAGTTGTAATGGCCGCCAATCCGATCGATGGGCAGGTTGTTGGCCTTCAGCGCCCATGCCATCAGATCGGCGATCGCGTCCAGCTGCCCGACACTCGGCTCCTGCACGTCGTAGTTGCCGATCATGCTGATGAGAAAGTGTCCGCCGGGATCGTAGGTCGTGTTGGTCTCGCCTTGAAAATGCCAGTCGCGTCCCTCGAATACGCGGCCGTCGAGATCAAGCAGAAAGTGATACGGCACGTCCCACCAGTTGCGGTCACTCGCGCCCCACGACTGCAAGTTGCGGAGCCGCTGCGCCGGATCATCAGCGCGGGTGAGTGGCTTGCTGTCGCCAGTGTGATGCAGCGTCACATGCGTAATGGTGTGCGGAATTCTGAGCCGCATGTCGGCGCCGCCGGCAACGACGGAGTTAGCCACATTGGGAGGCAACGACGCGATCGTGGCCACCTCGAGCGCGACCAGTCCCGCGCCAAGTTCACCGGGACCGTACACCGCCACGACGGCGACGTGAAAGCCACGCCAGTTGAACGCCGAGCCTTCGCGTATCACGCGCTCTTCGGTCGTGCCTTTTGCGACGCCGGTGGTGGCCAGCTTCACCCGCGCGAGATCGACCGGCTTCACGCCGCTCGAGTCGACCAGCGTTTGCAACACCGTGACGGTGAGCTCACGGAACGACAGCGAGTCTCCCGCTTTCTTGTTGCGTCGCGCGGCATCCGCCGCAATACCGAGCGGCGGCTTTACTTGCCAGACGCTGTGTGGGATGACCGACGGCGAGGTCGCCGGCTTCGCCGCAGGCTGGGCGACGACAGGCGCTGCCAGCATCATGGAGAGCAGGCCGAGCAGCGGGAGACATGGGGAGCGCATATCGTCGAATATGGCGGACGGCGGTCAGATCGTCGATGGATCGCGCGATTCTGAGCCGAAACCAACACCGGTGCCGCACGTACGGGCCTACCATGCAGTCAGCGCACGGTACGCACCACCGAACACAACGACGTATCGCATATCGAGTCGCCACGATCGCGCGCGACATCATCGTGCTCACCTCACTGGTGCTGCCAATGCCCGGGTCGGCCCAGTCTACACAGCACCCAGCGCCGGACATCCTTGCCATCGAGCGGTATGTCGCGCGGCACATGGCGCGCAGCCGCATTCCGGGCGTCGCGATTGCCATCGTTTCCAAAGATTCCGTGATCTACTCCCGCGGATTCGGTACCGACGGATTCGGCAAGAATGTGACGGAGCACACGGGATTTGTGCTTGGCTCCATGAGCAAGTCGATTACGGCGTTGGCCGTGATGCAATTGGTGGAGCGCGGTGACGTCGCACTCGACGCTCCCGTACAGAACTATCTGCCGTGGTTCCGCGTGGCAGAGGCCAACGCAGATGCCAACCCGGCGAGCCGTATCACCGTTCGACAGCTCCTCCTGCACACCAGTGGTATTCCCGGCAATGCGCCGCGCGCCACTGGTGCGTCACGCACCCTCACCGATCAGGTACGTGCGCTGGCTGATGTGACGCTGCACAACGCCCCGGGTTCGACCCACGAGTATGCGAGTCCCAACTACGTTGTGCTCGGTGCCGTGCTGGAAGCCGTCACGGGACGTTCGTTTGCCGAGTACGTGCAGCAGTCGATTTTCACGCCACTCGGTATGCGTGATAGTCGGACGGAGCCACGCCCAGCGCTCCGTGACGGGACTGTCCCAGGCGCCGACGGAATGTCGAGCGGACACATCTACGTATTCGGCTTTCCGGTGGCGCGCACCCTGCCGCATGAGAACGACCGGCTGCCTACCGCGAGTCTGATCAGCAGTGCCGCGGACATGGGCGTCTTTCTCCTGGCACAGATGCGCGGGGCCGACGGTCGCGACTCTGGTGGCGTACTCAGTGCCGCCGGCTTCACGCAGATGCACCGCGGTGGCGCGGCAGCGGAAGGATTCTCGTACGCATTCGGCTGGCGCGACGGCCAGCTCGCGAACACGCGCGCCGTGCACCACGGCGGCATCGTCCCGAATTTCCGTGGCAAGCTGGTCATGCTTCCCGACGTCGGCGTGGGCGTGGTGGTGCTGACCAATGTGTCATCGGCCGTGCCGTGGCCGATCGCGCCAACCAGCCACGTGATGGCCGACGAGATCGCCGCATCACTGGTCGGCGTGCCGCTCCCCGACCCGTCCGGGTGGCACCGCTGGTTGTTCGGCGCCAGTGCGTTGGCGATGGCGCTGCTCGTTGTGCATCAACTCCGTGTTCTCGTTTCTGCGCGGCGAAAGGCACGGACGGCGTTTTCAAACGTCACCGATGTCGTGTTTGCGGCGACCGTGCTATTCGTGATTCCACGGTTCGCCGGCATATCGTGGCGCGAGTTCCTCACCACCACGCCTGATGTCGCGTGGTGGCTCCTGATCGTTGCCTGCGTAAGTCTGGGCACCGTCGCCGTTCAGGTCGGGCGTCGACCACGCTGATCGGCCGTCATGGCGATTTCGTGTTCGCGCACTGCCGCGCACTGGATGCACAGTGCCGACGCGCGCGGGGGACCTCGGATCGCTGAGTGGGCATGGCGAGTGGCTGAGCCTTCCGATAGCTTCGCCAACGTGTCTCGTGGTCACCCATCGACCCGCGACTTCACTATGGGTCCGGAGACCACTCCATGACGTTGCAGCGATCGATCACGTCCCTCGCCACGGCGATCCTCATTACCGCGCCCGTCGGCGCCCAGACGCCCGCGCAGAATGACAGCGCGGTCCGCGCGGTGGCGAAGAGCAGCGGCCTGCCGCTGAATACGCCGCGAACGCTGCGCTTCACGACTGACGAGGCGTCGTGGATTTCGCTCGACGTCGCGCCCGACGGTAAGACGATCGTGTTCGACATTCTCGGTGACCTCTACACGCTCCCGATCGGCGGCGGTGCGGCCACGCGTATCACGAGTGGCACCGGATGGGATCAACAGCCCCGCTATTCGCCCGATGGCACGCAGCTCGTGTTCGTGAGTGACCGGAACGGTTCGAAAAATGTATGGACGGCGAACGCCGACGGCGCGAAGCCGCGATTGATCACACGCAGCGAGCGGATGAATTTCGCGTCGCCGATCTGGTCGGCCGACGGGCAATATGTGATCGCCACGCGGGTCGGACAGCTGTGGATGTACAACACGAGTGGTGGCTCGGGCGTGCAGCTGACTGGGCTGCGCGCTGAGGGCGCCGCCGCGACCCCTGGTCCCGTGGCGTCGCACTTGGCGGCTGCGCCGTCGGGAGATGCGCGCTATCTGTGGGTGAACGTGAGCGGCGGTGTTCCGGCCACGCTGGGCACGGGGTTGCACGACGATCATGCCGCGTCGGCGCGCGAAGAAAACGAGGAGCATGAAGCGCGCAGCAATTCACGGCGTGTCGGGCAGTATCAGGTAGCGCAGTTCGAACGCAGTACCGGACGCACGCTGGTACGCACCAACGAAGTCGAAGGGGCGTTTCGTCCGGTGGCCAGTCCTGACGGCAAGTGGTTGGTGTATGCCACGCGATACGATGCGCGCGGTGCGCTCAAGCTGCGCGACCTGACCACCGGCGCGGAACGCTGGCTGGTGATGGACGTGCAGCGCGACAACTCGCAGGGCGGCGGAGTCAACGATCGCGATCTGTACCCGGCGTCAGCTTTTACCCCTGACTCGAAATCGCTGATTACCAGTTATGGCGGGAAGATCTGGCGTGTAGACGTGCCTTCGGGAACGGTGACACCAGTGCCGTTTACCGCCCAGATCGATCAGCAGATGGGCGCGCTCGCCAAGTTCGAGTATCCCGTCAACGACTCGACCTTGGTGGTGACGCAGATCCGCGGCGCCCGCCCGTCTCCTGACGGTCGTCGGCTGGCCTTCACCGCGCTCGATCGCCTGTATACGGGGGACGTTGAATTGGCAGCAGCCGGCGTGGATACGGCGCGTGCGGGCACGCGCGAAATCCGCAATCCGCGCCGACTCACCAACGGCGTGACCGTGGAGCACGCGCCGGTGTGGTCACCCGACGGACGCTATCTCGCGTACGTCACCTGGAGCGATACGGTGGGCGGGCACATCTATCGCGTGCGCGCTGACGGTAGTGCCCCGGCGGAGCGGCTTACGCGAGCGGCGGCCTTCTACGACAAGATCGCCTACACAAAGGACGGCACGCGCATCATGGCCGTGCGCGGTTCCCGCTTCAGCCGGTTGCGGCAGTTCGAGGACTTCGGCAACATCGCCAACGGGGAGTTGGAGTATGTGACACTGCCTGCTGCCGGTGGCGAGGCCACGCGCATTGCCTGGACGGGCAGCGGTCAGTCACAGCAAGGGCGCAACGTGCCGCATGTGGGGCCGGACAGCACGCGGCTCTATGTGTGGGCGGGCAGCGAAGGACTGATCTCGATGCGGTTCGACGGCTCCGATCGGAAAGTGGTCGTTCGCGTGGCTGGCCCACCGCCGCCGGCACAGCCGCTGCCGCCGGGCGCCACCCCGCCGCCGCCGCCGTCTCCCGACGAAGTGGTGCTCTCACCCGATGGCAGTCGCGCGCTGGTGCTCGCCAACAACAACGTGTTCGTGATCGCCGTGCCCCCCGTTGTGGGGCAGGCGCCGGCCGTGGCGGTGTCGGCCAGTTCGGTGCCCACCGCGCGGCTCACGCGCGTGGGCGGTGAGTTTATCGGGTGGTCGCCTGATGGCGCGGCGGCGTTCTATTCGATCGGACGCAGCTGGTTTCAGTACGATGTGCGGGTCGCCGAGCGGGCGATTCGTGATTCGGTCACGCGCGCGGATTCCGTGGCCAGTGCGACGCCCGCGGTTGCGGGCGCACCGCGCGATACGACCCGCGCATCGTCACGGGCGTATGAGGCGCGACGTTTTGACGTCACAATCACGGCGGCCAAGGACAAGCCGCGTGGGACGATCGTATTGCGCAATGCGCGTCTCATCACGATGAAGGGCAGCGATATCATCGAGCAGGGTGACATCGTGGTCACTGACAACCGCATTACGGCGATCGGTGCCAGCGGTACGGTGCCGATTCCGACCGGTGCGCGGGTGATCGAGGCAGGCGGCAAGACGATTTTGCCGGGGTACGTCGACATTCATGCGCACAACTGGTTCGGGTGGGGTGTGCACCGCGATCAGGTCACGCAGCTACTGGCCAACCTCGCGTATGGGGTGACCACGCAGCGTGATCCGCAGACGTCGGCCACGGATATTCTGACGTACTCCGATCTTATGGAAACCGGCGCGCTGATCGGACCGCGCTTGTATTCCACCGGCCCCGGCATCTTTGCGGCCGACAACATCAAAAGCTTGGACGAAGCGCGCGATGTGTTGCGCCGCTACGCCGATCACTACAACACCAAAACGATCAAGCAGTATCTGGCGGGTGATCGCAAAGTGCGTCAGTGGGTGATCATGGCGGCGAAGGAGCTCGGTCTCACGGCTACGACCGAAGGCGGCTCCAACCTCACGATGAACCTCACGCTCATGCAGGACGGCTATCCGGGACTCGAGCATGCCATGCCGATCTTCCCGCTCTTCAAGGACGTCGTCCAGCTGCAGGCAGCGAGCGGCATTACGTATACGCCGACGCTGGTGGTGGGATACGGCGGCCCGATCGGCCTCAATTACTGGCTCACGCGCTACAACGTGGATGACGACACGAAGCTGCATCGCTTCACGCCGCACGACGAGCTCGATGCGTGGAAGTCGGTGCCGTTCAATCGCGAGGATCAGTACATCTTCAAAGGGCTCGCGGAACAGCTCAACAAGATGGTGAAGGCTGGTGGCCGTGTTGGTCTTGGTTCGCACGGCGAACTCCAGGGACTCGGTGTGCACTGGGAGCTCTGGATGATGCAGTCGGGCGGAATGAGTGAGTTCGAGACCCTGCGCGCGGGTACGATTCACGGTGCGGAGGCGGTTGGACTCGGCAAGGATCTCGGCTCGCTGGAGGTCGGGAAGCTGGCCGATCTGCAGGTGCTCGACCGCAATCCGCTCACCGACATTCACAACACGAATTCCGTGCGCTACGTGATGAAGAACGGCCGCTTGTATGACGGCAACACACTCGACGAAGTGTGGCCGCGTGCGAAGGCCCTGCCGCCGCAGTGGTGGTGGACGGAAGATCCGCCTTCGAAGCGATGAGGCGCCGCTGACGGTCGTGTGCAGGTCGGCGCGCCGTCGGTTATGATCCCTCTATCATGACCGACACCTTCCGCGATAGTCTCCAATCGGCGCTCGGCGCATCGTTCCAGCTCGGGCGCGAACTCGGCGGAGGCGGTATGAGCCGCGTCTTCTTGGCGCGCGATACGAGTCTGGACCGCGAAGTGGTGGTGAAGGTGTTGTCGCCGGAGCTCGTGCAGGAGTTGTCGGTGGAGCGGTTCGGGCGCGAGATCGCGCTCGCCGCCGGCCTGCAGCATGCGAACATCGTGCCGGTGTTGTCGGCAGGTGTGACGGGCGAGGGACTCCCGTATTACATCATGCCCTTCGTCGAGGGCGCGTCGCTGCGAAGCCTGGTGTCCGACGGGCGCTCGATGCCGATCGCCGACGTGCTACTGGTGCTTACCGATGTGTGTCGGGCGCTGGCGTACGCGCACGGGCGCGGGGTGGTGCACCGCGACATCAAGCCGGACAACGTGATGCTGTCAGGCGGTGCGGCGTTGGTGACCGACTTCGGGATCGCGAAGGCAATGAGTTCGGCCCGTACCTCTTCAGGTGACAGCCAGCTCACGCGCATGGGCACGTCGCTGGGCAGTCCAGCCTACATGGCGCCGGAGCAGGGTGCGGGCGACCCGGACACGGATCATCGCGCCGACCTGTATGCGCTGGGCGCGATGGCCTACGATCTGCTCACGGGCACCCCACCGTTTGGCGATCGGCCGGCGCATGCGCAGCTCATCGCGCATTTGTCTGAGGCGCCCGTTGTGGTGTCGACGTTGCGCACGGATGTGCCGGAGCCGCTGGCGCAGGTGGTGATGCGGTGCCTCGAGAAGGATCCGGCCGATCGTCCGCAGCGGGCGTCGGACGTGCTCGAGCAGCTGGCTGATGCGGCGATGGCGGCGCGGGTTGGTAGTACCGGACAATACAGTGCTGGTCACGCAGCGCCGACGACCATCGGCCGCGCGGCACCACGCAACGGCGCACGTTGGCTCGCCGTCGGCGGCGTGGCCGTCGTGGCCGTGGCGGCAGCCGCGTGGTTTGCCACACGCGGGCCAGCGAGGGCTACCGGACCTGACGCGTCGCTAGTGGCGGTGATGCCGTTCGCCGTGCGCGATGCGTCGCTCGGCGTGTGGCGCGAAGGACTGGTCGATATCCTGGCGCGCAGTCTCGATGGCGCGGGCGCGCTGCGTTCGGTGTCGCCGTCGATGAGCATCGCGCAGTCGCCCGAACGGGCCGACGTGACGACGGCCACGGCGCTCGGCACCTCGCTCGGCGCGGGGTTGGTGCTCTTCGGTGAACTCAATCCCATGGGGAAGGATTCGGTTCGCCTGCGCGCCGCGCTCGTGAACGTGGCCGACGGCGTGGTACGCCAGGAAGTCGACGTGAGCGGTGATGTACTGCGCATCGACGCACTGGCCGATTCGCTCGCGCTACGGCTGCTTCGCGCCATGGGAAACAGCGGCGCGTTGGAGAAAGGCGCGCGCGTGTCGTCGATGGGCACGTCGTCGTTGGCGGCGCTCAAGGCGTATTTGCAGGGACAGCAGTTCTATCGTCGCGGTGTGGTGGACTCCGCCAGACTGGCGTTCGATGCGGCGGTCGAGAGTGACTCGATGTTTGCCTTGGGTTGGCGCGGTGTAGCGTCGATCTACATCCGCACCGGGCAAGAAGCCGATCCGGCCGCGCAGGCGGCGCTCGACCGCGCAATACGCCTGTTCCGCGGTGGAAGCACGCGAGACAGTCTGTTGTTGCACGGTGATGCGCTGCGACTGGCCATCGTGCGTCGAACACCGGCGACCAACGAAGCGATCTCCGACATCCCCGCCGTCACCACACTGCTCGCGACGCTTCGGGAGTCGACCAGTCGCTATCCAACCGATGCGGAAATGTGGCTTGAGCTGGGTGATGCGGGATTTCACTTCGGTGAATTTGCCGGCATGGTGGACACGGTGGTGCTGGCAGACTTCACGCGGGCGATCGCGCTCGACTCGATGATGCTGGTGCCGTACGTCCATGCGTACTCGTTGGCGTTGCGCGCAGCCCGTTTCCGCGAGGCGGCGAGCTATGCACGTGGGTTGGCGCGTTTGATGCCGCCGAGCAGCGCGGCCTACTTCGCGTTGCAGGCGACGGTGCTGGACTCGGCGCCGAATTTGAATGCCGCCGTAAAAACCCCGCTCGATACCTCGAGCCTGGCGTACGCGGCGCAGATTTTGTTGGATCTTGGTGCCGTTCCCGAAGCGACGGCGCTGTCGCTGGCGATCGCGGCACAACAAACGGCAAGACTGGCCGCCAATCCCACGCTCCCGGATTCCGCGGCCTTCGCGCGCATCGTGCTGCTGGCGCAGGCGCAACGTGGCAAAACGATCACGACGCCACAGAAGCTGGCCTTCAACGATCGCGCGCAACTCGCCGCGATGGGGCAGCTCCCCGCGGCCGACGTATTAGCCGAAGCGCGATCGCTCCTGGCTGCTCAGCCGACCTCATTGTCGGCGGCGATGGTGCTGTTCGCCAGCGCACGCGATACGGCATCGATGCAGCTGCTGGTGCGCGCATTCGACGAATTCGACGCCTCGGCACGGGCGCGCGGGAAAGGCAACGCGCCGCATTTTGGTGATGTCGCGCGCTCGTATCTCGCGCTCGCGCGCGGCGATTCTGCAGCCGCGCTGCGTGGGCTCTTGGCCTTGCCGATGGCGATGTGCCGGAGCGCGCCGTGTGCCCCACTGACCGCAGGCCGGTTGTTGGTGCAGGCCGGACGTGACGCCGACGCCGCCCGGTTGCTTGATCGCGCGCTGCCGACGGCCAGGCCGGACGTCAATGTCACGCCGATGATGCTGTTGCGGGCCGAGGTCGCGGAGCGGATGGGCGATCGTGCGACTGCGCGTCGTTGGTATGCGCGAGTGGTGGCGACGTGGGGCAGTGGCGATGCCCCGGTGCAGAGCGCGGTGACCACGGCGCGCGCGGGGTTGGCACGTGTACAATAACTTTCGGAACCGGGCGGTCGTGCCCGCGCGCGACGTCGGTACGGCATCACTCTTTGGTAGCGCTCGAATGACTCGTACGTGGACCGTCGTGAGCATCCTGATTGCATGTGCCGCGTGCGACAAGCCGAATCCGCGCGCCTCCACGCTCAAGGTGTCGTATTACGCGCAGGACTCCGCGTTCGCCGATGTGGAGCCACTGCGGGTGTCGGTCGGCTCCGGCGAGCAGATGCGTAGCCTGCGCGGTGTGGAGCTGCAGAGCTACCACCCGTTCCTGATCTCCGGCGAAATGCCGCTCGACAGCGGGGCGACGCTGCCGGTGACCGTGCTCATCCTCGGTATGGTGGACGACACGCTCGCCCAAGCGCGCTTGACGTTGGGTCCGGTGGAGCCCGCGACCGTGTACACGGTGGGCGTGACTCCAGGAGGACGGCATCCGACAACGGCGGCGTCACGGTGCGGGGGGCAGATCGCCGTGCCACTGCGACGCCTCAAGGGAGATCGCACCGGCGATTCGCTGTTCGTAAGTATCAGCGGAATGCGCGAGGGTGTGGCCTGCTGAGCGGGCGCTGACTGGGCGCTGCGTTCAGTCGGCTGACGTGAGCCACAGTTCCGAAATCGCAACATCCGCATGGAACGCCGTCTTCGCCGCGACGATGCCGATGCGCACAATGCGGCTGACATCGAGCGGAGTGGAAAGCGACACCGGCGTAAAGGCACCCCAGTTAAGCACCACATGCGTCCAGTCTCGTGACACTGGCAGCGGCGCGCCATAGTACTGCCACGGAGCCTTCGTATCGGCGGTGCGCAGATGCACAAAATACGAGCCCGGTGCTCCGCATACACTTAAGGCAATCCCGCGGAATCCGCGCGCGTTCACGCCGCTCCCGGGCGGGTTTCCCAGCGAGCAGGCCGCTTGCAGAAACCCGCCGTTCTGCTTGAGCGACACGTCGCCAGAAAGATGCAGCGCGTAGCGTCCGTAGGCGGTGTCCATAACGCCGCTCACGTTGCTCAAGCCGCCCATGACCCGATCAGAAAAGACGGACCACCGACGAGCCATCGACTCCGGTCCCGCGTCAAAGTCGTCGAGACGCAGCGAGTCCGGTGCGTTGCCCTCGCTCACTTTGCCGGGCGGGCCTTCCACAGCGCCAGCAACGCCGCTTCGCGCTCGGGCGTGAAGCCGGTTTTGATCGCGGCCTGACGCTCCGCGGGCTGCGTCCTCCACCATGCCAGCGTGTCACGCGCCGTGTCTTCCATCGGACGCGTGGTGAGACCGGCCTTGATCTCCGGCGTGATATCCATACGGGCGAACCCCGCCGTGCGCCCACGCATCACCTGAAAAACCGGAAGCTCGCGCCCGTACGGATTGGCGCCGTTCGCGCGCAGGAAGTCGGCGTCGACCCACGTATAAGAGGGGTTACTACCCACGCCTTTCTGGATGCGCGACACGAACTCCTTGAACGGCTGCCCCATTTGCGGCCCCACGCCGTTAAACGTGCCGTAGGTGCGGTTTTCGACCAGTGTGACGCAGAACTTCATGAGATCGCGCACGTCGATAATCTGGACGTGATCGCTGCCGTCGCCCGGCACAAGCACTTCACCACCGCGCGCGATGCGCACGGGCCAGTAGGTGAAGCGATCGGTGTCGTCTTCCGGTCCAACGATGAGTCCCGGACGCACCACCGTCACGCGGCCAGGCATCGCGGCCTGTGCCGCCTTCTCGGCGTAGGCTTTCGCGTGACCGTACGGGAGCGGCTTGCCTGCCTCAACCGGCGAGTTTTCCAGCGTGAGCACCGGCGCTTCGATCGACATCGGCACGCGACTCAGATCTTGGTACACCGAGCGCGTGGAGATAAACAGGTACTGATCGACGTTGTCCTTCAGCAATTCGGCCGACAGCTTCACCCAGTCAGGGGCACTGGCCAGTGACGCCGATTCGTCGATCACGGCGTCCCACTTGCGACCCTTCAACGCACTGAGGTCGTTCGCGCGGTCGCCGGCCAATTCTTCGACATCCTTCCCGAACATGCCGGGCGCACTCTTGCCACGATTGAAGATCGTGACCTGATGTCCGCGCTTCAGCGCTTCTCGAACATCGTGCGGCCCGACAAAGCCGGTGCCGCCCAGAATGAGAATCTTCTTGGGCGCGCGCGCAGCCACGAGCACGCGCGGATCGAACAGGGATGCCGCACCCAGCGCCGTAAGTCCGGTGCCGATGAATCCACGACGGCTGTACATAGTACGCTGGGCTTGAGACAACGACAGGAGTTACGAGAGTCAGGCGAGATCGAAGCGATCGAGGTGCATCACTTTAGTCCAGGCCGCCACGAAGTCGTGCACGAACTTCTCCTTCGCATCGTCCTGCGCGTACACCTCGGCGAGCGCACGAAGCTGCGAATTCGACCCGAAGATAAGGTCTACACGCGTGGCCGTCCACTTTACGTCCCCCGTGTCACGGTCGCGTCCTTCGAACACGTCCTTCGAGTCCGAAATCGGCTTCCACGTGGTGCCCATGTCGAGCAGGTTCACGAAGAAATCATTGCTGAGCGTTTCAGGGCGATCAGTGAACACGCCGTGCTTCGACTGTCCCACGTTCGCATTCAGCGCGCGCATGCCACCCACGAGCGCCGTCATTTCGGGCGCAGTCAGCGTGAGGAGCTGTGCCTTGTCCACCAGCATTTCTTCGGCGGTGATGGTGTACGCGGTTCTCTGATAGTTGCGGAAACCGTCGGCCTGCGGCTCGAGCACGGCGTATGAATGCGCATCGGTCTGCTCCTGCGTCGCATCCATCCGACCTGGGGTGAACGGTACCGCCACATGCGAGCCGGCCTTTGCTGCAGCGGCCTCGATTGCGGCGCAGCCACCGAGCACGATCAGGTCGGCGATCGACACCTTCTTGTTGCTGGTCTGCGAGCCGTTGAACTGCTGCTGAATGGTCTCGAAGATCTCGAGCGCGCGGGCCAGCTTCACGGGCTGGTTCACTTCCCAATTCTTGGCCGGCGAGAGACGGATGCGCGCGCCATTGGCGCCACCACGCTTGTCGGAGCCGCGGAAGGTCGATGCCGAGGCCCACGCGGTGTTCACGAGCTGCCCGATGGACAACCCCGATGCGAGGATCGTGGCCTTGAGCGACGCGATGTCCTGGGCGTCGATGAGGGCATGATCCACCGCTGGAATCGGGTCCTGCCAGATCAGTGTTTCGTTCGGCACCAGCGAGCCGAGGTACCGCGTGCTTGGTCCCATGTCACGGTGCGTGAGCTTGAACCACGCGCGCGCAAAGGCGTCGGCGAACTCGTCGAAGTTTTCGTGGTAGCGCTTCGAGATCGCGAGATAGGCCGGGTCGGTGCGCAGCGCCATATCGGCGGTGGACATCATCGGCGCATGCCGCTTGGTCGGATCGTGTGCATCCACGACGGTCGTGGCCGCCGCCGGATCGGTCGGCGTCCACTGATGCGCTCCGGCCGGGCTCTTGGTGAGCTGCCACTCGTAACCGAGCAGCGTGGCGAAGTAGCCGCCGTCCCAGGTGGTGGGGTTGGGCTTCCAGGCGCCTTCCACGCCGCTGGTGATCGTGTCACCGGCGTTGCCGACGCCCAAGCTGTTCATCCAGCCGAAGCCCTGCAATTCGATGCTGCCACCTTCGGGCTCGACGCCCACATGCGCCGTGTCACCCGCGCCGTGCGCCTTCCCGAACGTGTGGCCACCGGCCACGAGGGCAACAGTTTCTTCGTCGTTCATGGCCATGCGGGCGAACGTTTCGCGAATGTCGCGCGCCGACGCCATGGGATCCGGCTGGCCGTTGGGGCCTTCCGGGTTCACGTAAATGAGACCCATCTGCACGGCGGCCAGCGGGTTCTCGAGTTCACGATCGCCCTGATACCGCTTGTCGCCCATCCACTCCGCCTCGGGGCCCCAGTAGATGTCCTGCTCGGGCTCGTACACGTCTTCGCGGCCAAAGGCGAAGCCGAACGGCGTGAAGCCCATCGACTCCATGCCGCAGTCGCCGGCAAAGATGAACAGGTCAGCCCAAGAGAGCGCGTTGCCGTACTTCTGCTTGATCGGCCACAGCAGACGACGGGCCTTGTCCAGATTGCCGTTGTCGGGCCAGCTGTTCAGGGGCGCGAAGCGCTGCGTGCCGGAGCTCGAGCCACCGCGACCGTCGGCCGTGCGATAGGTGCCGGCGCTGTGCCACGCCATACGCACGAAGAGCGCGCCGTAGTGGCCGTAGTCAGCGGGCCACCAGCTTTGCGAATTGGTCATGAGCGCAAAGAGGTCCTGCTTGAGGCCCTCGATGTCGAGCGTCTTAACGGCCTCGGCGTAGTTGAAGCCCGCGCCAAGCGGATTGGAGAGGGGCGAGTGCTGATGCAGGATGCCCACATTCAGCGCGTTGGGCCACCAGTCGCGGTTCGATCGGCCGCCGGCCGTCGTGGCCTTGGGCACCGAGGAACCGTGCATGACCGGGCATTTTGCTTCGCTTCCTGAATTCCCTTCCATGTTCTTCTCCGATCGTGGCTACGGGTCGTGTACGGCTCGGTCCCGGACCGAGATTTTGCTCGTTGATACTTCCGATCTTCTAAAGTTACGGATTCCGGCCATAGCTCGCAATCACGTAAACGCTATACAAGCCATAGCCGAGGATTATACTTCGGAATGGACACCCTTTTGCTTCGCGCCTTTGTCGAGACCGCTGACGCCGGGTCGTTAAGCCGCGCGGCGCGGCACCTCGCGCTCTCACAGCCATCGCTGACGGGGCAGATCCAGCGGCTCGAGACGCATTTGGGAGCGCCGCTGTTTGATCGGCATGGGCGTGGGGTCGCGCTGACGGACGCTGGGAAGGCGTTGTATCCGCGGGCGCGCCGCATTCTCGACGACGTGCGTGATACGGAAGACGCGATCCGGCGTGAGGGCGCGGAAGGGGCGGGGACGTTGAGCGTGGGGGCGATCCCCACCGTGGCGCCCTACGTCTTGCCGGCGGCGGTGCAGCGGATGCGTGCGCGCCATACGGCGATGCGGGTGGAACTGCGCGAGGACTACAGTGCCGTGCTCGCCCGACTGCTGCTTGACGGCGCCCTCGATGTGGTGATCGCCGCGCTGCCGTATCCGTTCGACCATCTCGAGACCGAGATCCTCGGCACTGATGCATTGGTGGTTGCGGTACCGGCCTCGCACGCGGCGGCGCGCGCGGGGCGGATGACGCTCGCGCAGTTGCGTGACGCGCCAGCGGTCACGCTGGACCCGGCGCACTGCCTGGGCGAGCAGGTGGCGGGGTTCTGCTCGAGTCGGCAGGTGTCGCCGTCGGTCGTGTGTCGCAGTGCGCAGCTGGCGACCGTGCTGGAACTGGTGGGCGCGGGCGTGGGCATCTCGATCGTGCCGGCGATGGCGGCGGTGCGTCACAACACGCCGCAGTGCGCATACGTCCCGCTCGTCGATCACACGTTGCAGCGGGAGATCGTCGCGGTATGGCGACGCGGCGCGAGGCAGTCGATGCAGGCGAGAGCGTTTGTGGAATGCGTGCGGGAGGTGGTGAGAGGAGGATAGGCTCGCCTTCACGACTCAGCACCGAGAACTCAGCGCTCGGACGGCTTCTGGTGTTCGGAATTCAGCAACGACAGCGCTCAGTGCCGAGGTATTTGATGGTGTGTCGAGATAGTGGGGTTGCTGGGTCCGGCGCCGACCGTCCGGATCGCCCGCTCCACGAAATCCGCTCGAAACTGTGCACGATCGTTGTTGAATTCCGAACACTATACGCGGCGGATTCAACGAGTCGGTGCAACACTCTCGGCAAAGATAGCTGCGGGCGTGCGGAATCCGAGGGTTTTGCGAGGACGCATGTTGAGTTCCTTGGCGACTCGATCGAGATCACGCTGGGTATATGCGGACAAATCGGT
>JBBQAK010000172.1:0-8063 GCA_038316215.1 Gemmatimonadales bacterium
AGTCACTGTGTATTTCGAATGTATCACGAGCGTACGTTAGCGTACTGAACTGTGCTGCCGTGTGTGTGTGTGTGTGTGTGTGTGTGTGTGTGTGCGTGCGATGTGACATTGCATGCACACCACACTGGCGCGAACGGCGTAAAGCTGCCAGACTTTTTAAGCTCCACTTGCGCCAGTTGCACGTGCGTGCCGCGTGGAGTCAGCTGTCCACTCCTACCGATCGGAGAGTTTATGAAATTCCGTGCTTCTCTTGCGTTCGTGATTCTTGCCACCGCCTCTGCATGCACCAACGTTGCTGATGGCCCAACCGGCGTAGCGGTCGCCAATGTCGGCGGCGCCGCGTTCGAGAGGGGCGTCAAGCCGCCGCCGCCGCTGGGGACGGAGGATACCGAAATTTCTATTTTTGCGGACCTCGGTGGAGAGTTCCCGTCGGCCCTGCGCGCGCTTTCGAATCGGATGTTTGAGGGTACCGCGGCGGGACGCTATTTCGCCAACACGCAGTCGACCAACGGTTGGATTCAGTTCGAGAGCACGGAAAGCGTGACGGCGAGCAACGGCGCACGGCTCCAGTACAATGAGCAGCAAGGTCGTACTAACGGCCGTGGCACGCTCACCGACAGCGACGGCGACGTGCTCGATCTCGCTCGTGTACAGATTTCCTTCGGGTCATTTTTCGGACCATGTCCAGAGCCGTACAGCGAAGGCCCGTACTGCGCCGAGGTCACGTTCACGTATGACGGAATTCCTGGCGGGACGCTGCGGGTTTCTCGTGTTTTCACGAACGAGAACTGATCAAAGCGAACGTGACGGCGTAACGCGAATCATCGGGGCCCGGCATTCGCCGGGTCCCGTGATGCATAGATGGCCGTCGCCGTCACGTGCGATGAACGTGGCGGCCGACGCCGTGTCGCGCGCGACCGAGGGCGTGTCTGTCGCGAACGGAACCAGCCGGGCGTGTCGCCCCACTCAGTTGATCGCGTTCAACCGCGGATTCACGATCGAGTTGTAGATCGACCCGAATGTGAAGGCCAGACCTACGGATGCACTGAGGCGATACGCGGTGCCGAGCGCCCGCTGGCGCGTGAGCACCTCGTCGTCGGAGGCGTCACCGCGCGGCAGAAACAGCTGGTCCTGCACTTTGGCCGCCGACCCGCGCAATTCGAGCGAGAGGCCGCGCGACAGTCGCAGATTGGTGCGGCCGTTAAACGACACGTTGTAGCGCGACTGATCGTGGAGGAACTGCGTATACCGCAACGAGGCGTCAGCCGTCCCCCATGGTTGGCGCGACTCACCGGCCACGATCGCGCGCATGACGGGCCGGTGCTCACTGTTGCGATCGTAAATCGTGGTTTCACGATAGTCGTAGAACCGACTACCGAGGGCGACGAGCGCGATGAGTTGTCGGCTCGTGGCTTCTCGCCACGGAAACACGTTGTATTCGGCAGAAAGATCGGTGGCCACGAACGCATCTTGATTGCGGAACTCGGAGAGCCCGCCCTGCATGCGCCCGCCAATGGACCAGTGTTCACTGATACTGCGCACCACGCGCGACGAGAGGTCCCCCGAGCGGAGCACGAACGAGCGTTTCTCTGCGCTTGAGAGCGTGAAGGTGGAGGCCCTGTATTCGTTATTGAGGTCGAGGTCGATCTTCCAGGTCTCGGTGATGCGCCGCGCGCTAAACCCGCCCGAGATTTCGTAGTTTGACGAGCGGCTCTCGGCATTCCCATTTCCGCCGATATCGGCTCGGTACACCCAGAGATTCCAGCGATCCCGCGCGGCTGTTTGACGGAATGACTCCGCGGCGCTGGGCGCGTCATAGCGGAGGATCAATCGATCGGCAAAGGCGGCGCGCCCACGTACTCGAGCGGCCCGCCCCACCAACCCAATCTGAATCATCCGCGAAAGCGAACGACGACGGGAGTCATCGGCGGTATTGGGCGGCACCGATAACAGCAGCGTGTCGGTGCCGCTCCCGAGGCGGCGCTGCGCGATGAACTGGAGCGAGTACTCCCGCCCGCCGGAGCCGTTGGTGATCGCGGTGATCAGCAGGTGAATGTCAGCGTCGAGGCGATCCTGCGTCCAGATCGCGTACGGCATTTCCGTGATGAAAAAGTTGCGATCGCACCCACCGGATGGGCAATCGAGATACACCCGAAGTCGGTCGTCGGTAACGGTGGCGCTATCGGATACACCCGATTGTGCGGAGAGCGATAGAGGGGCGAGCAGCCCGGTACACAACACCGACACGATCGCAAACGCGAGCGTGAACGCCCTCGCCAGCGTGGGCGGACGGAATCGTGCGCTACGGACACGCGCGCCGAGAATTTTTGGCATAGATAAGTACTACGCGCGAGTCGCGTAATCTGCTGCCGAGACGGCGTGACCACCGTCTCGGCCGTACCTCGATCAACGTGGAGCGTCGGTCTTGAGGCGCGCCAATTCCGCTTCCGAGGCCACCGTCCCGAAGGCCCCCCACTGGCCGCCATCCACGATGCGCTGCCAGAGCGCCTTCGCCTCGGCCTCACGGCCGTTGTACCAGTGCCAATTGGCCACACCGTACGCCGCTGAGGCGTCGGTCACGGAGAGCCCGCCACTAGGCGCCGCGGTGAGCACCGAGTCGGGGGGTAGCTCGCCCTTGTAGAGCAGCATGAGGTGATGATAGGCCTGGTTCTCAATGACGCTCATGTCGCGACGAATCGGGACGAGCACCTGAGCGGCGTCGGCATCACGACCTGCTCGACGCAGTGACATGTACAGCCAGTGCGCCATGGATTCGCGGCGATCATCGTTGGTGGCCGCGTCGACTTCACGCTGGGCCACGGTGGCGGCTTTATCGAAGTCGCCCATGAGATAGTGCGCCAGCGCGAGATGATATCCGATGTTGGAGTGCAACGTGCCGATGGGCGTATTCGTGGCGTTGGGCTGCCCATCGGGTTCGACTTCGTCGGGCTTGCCCTGCACCAGCTCGGTGGCGCGCTCAAGATCACGCACCGCGGCAGGAAAATCGCGCACCGAGATGTAGCGGTGCCCACGGTGGCGATACAGCCACGGATTTTCTGGATAGAGCGCGAGGCCCCGAGTGTACACCTCGATCGACTCACGCAAACGTCCGAGATATCCCAATCGGCGAGCGTACCAGATCATCGAGTCGACATCGGTGGGCGTGTGCTCGTACGCGCGACGCGCCTCGGCGAGCTGCCCCTCGTACTTCTCGCGCACCGCCGGCGAGAGCGGTAGGGTACGCAGGGTGTCGCCGAGTAACGACACGGTCTGAAAGCTTGGTGCAACCGGCTCCGCGGTGGTCGACGCCGAATCAACGCTTGGTGAGCAGGCGGCACAGGCGACGGCGATGGCCAGCGCAACGGTAGGGCGAATGCACGAGTACACGGTCATGTTGGGAAGATCCCTCGTGGTGACGAACGTGGAACAGCTACTGCTTCTTGCTCACCCCAATCTGCTCCAAAAACGGCGCCACCTCTAGAATCGTGACATCATCGCGCGTGCGCAGCGCCCGCATGAACCACTCCTTGTGACCGGCACCGTACGTGATCACCATGCGCTTCCCTTCCCCACGATGCTCGTCGAGCGCGCGGGCGATGTTCGCAAAGTGCGCCTCGTTGATGTTGTCCCATCCGCCGGGGCCGAGTTCGCTGTTGAACAGGCGATTATAGGGCTCATGCCCCGCGGTCTGTATGTCGTCGTACGCGGCGGAGTTAATGAAATACGGATCGTCGGCACCTCGGCTTTTCACCAGTGAATCCGCCACCGTGTTCGCCCGCGTGTACGCCTGCCATTCGGCACGCCGCGACGGATCGGCCTCGATGCGCTTGAGGGCGGCAGTGCGGTAGCTGTCCATCGGCACCGACCATCCAGCCGTGGGCACGATGGTAAAGCGCATGGCCTTGGTGAGCGGAAAGAGCACGTCGACGTACTCGGGAAACCGAAGTACACGTGGTTCGGTGATCACCCCGGAATCGGTGAACTGCCGCATGGCGGCGTCGAACCGGTTCGGTGCGATTTCCGTGAGCACGAAGTCCGGACGCATGGCCTGTAGCAGCTTGCGCAGCACATCGGTGCTATAGCGCGCGCTGGTGCGGTGCTCGGCGTGGATGGTGCCGACCACGATCACCTCGGTTTTTTTGATCGGTTGGCCCGCGATCGTACGAGCGGATGCCACCGCCGATGAAAACGTGGACGAGACGGCACGCAAGATCGGTTCGCGTAGCGGCGGCGGCACGACGGCGTACGACGCCGTGTTCACGTACACGGGGCGTTCCGCACCGTCACAGCGCACCATAAACGACACGTCGTTCTCGGTGAGTTCACCAGAGAGCGGTCGCGCGCAGACGGGCGTCGTGGCCACCTCGCGCCCATTGAGCAGGTCGTACACCTGCACGGTGCCCGAGGAACGGCTGAGTGTGAACGCGAGCACACCATCGCGTGTCATCGCACGGAGGGCATTGTCGGCCTGCGCACTCTTATCGGCACCAGCCCGCAGCCGTTCCAATCCAGCAGCATCGCGTGGAAGACCAGCGGTGAGATTTTCGCTTCCCGATGGCGTGATCAGGATCTCGTCTTCGATGAAGACGGCGACGTCATCGCGATGGTTGTAGTACCACGGTTCGATCGTGAAGATCATACCGGCGGCGAGCGGCGCATCGGCGAGCGAGGGATCGCCGGCGTCGAGCCCGATGTGGTGCCCGAAGTACAGGGGCGCCTGCATGAAGGGCTTGGCCGTTTGCGGAATTTGCTGATCAGCCACGCGCTGCAGTTCGGCGAGCGTTATACCCGGCTTGGCCGCCGCGATAACCGCATCGGAGATGCGGCGCACCATCTCGACCAGTTCACGCTGACGCGGGGTAAACGTGTCGGCAACCGGGAAGGTGCGCCCGACGTCACTCACATAGTGATTGCGCTCGCAGCCCACGTCGTAGATCACCAGGTCTCCACGACGTAGTGTGCGGTTGCGGCGCGTGTAGTGGGCGCCCAGAATGCGCCACGGCCAGAGTGAGTTATCACCCGACTTGATGATAGGCGTGAACGCGTCGCGTTGCGCGCCGAGCGCCATGCAGTCGCTGCTAAAGGCGCCGGTAAGCGTGCGTTCGTCGACGCCCGGCGTGACGCGCGCGGCCCCACGCGCCATGGCCACCATGGTGAGTCGCGCGGCCTCTCGCATTTGCGCGATTTCGCGGGGTGACTTGATCATGCGCAGGCTCGCCATGAGCGGATACGCGTTGGTGAGCGTGAGCTCAGCGTGTTCATGCTGCAGCTCGGTGGCGAGCACCGCACCGGCCGATGGCATGGCGAACGCCGAGGGCGCCGGCAATACGGTGGTGCCTGGGCGACCGGCGTTGATGAGCACGCGTGCGCCGCGCTGGGTGGCCGAGAAGAGAAACGCGTTGAGCGTGGAATCGGTGAGCACCGAGTCGACGCCGCTCAGCGCACGTAGCGCGGGGTCAGAGGCCAACGGCCGGCCGGGAAAGTCATTGGGACGCCCGGCGTTTTCGAAGCGCGCGTCGGATTTCGGCGTGAACAAGAGCGCGCGTTTGGTACGGCCATCGATGGCGAGAAGGGTGCGCGGCACCTCGAGGCCAACGAGATACTCGAAGTCGTCTTGCTGGCGAAAGGTCTCACCGCCGCTGGTGCCGTCGCCGCTGGGGATGAGCAACACGTCGTTCTCCCCCAGCTTGGCCAACGCCGCCGCGCGGCGGGACACATACTCGGCCACCGGAAAGACCGGTTGGGTCCACGCGGTGAGTCGTTCGGCGCGCTGGGCCTTGAGGGCGGGGGCGGCGATCGACACGGCAAGCAGCGCCAGTGAGAGGTATTTCATAGCGCTTACCGGCGGCGGGTGAAAAATTCGCGCAACAGTGCGGTCGACTCCTGTGCCATAATACCACCCCGTACCTCTGGCCGGTGATTGAGCCGCGGATGACGCACGACGTCACCCACGGAGCCACACATCCCCGCCTTGTCGTCCCATGCGCCAAACACGAGCGAGCCCACGCGCGCGAGCACGATGGCGCCGGCACACATGGCACAGGGCTCGAGCGTGACGACCAGCGTGCATTCGGTCAGACGCGCCTCGCCCAGCACGCGCGCGGCTTCGCGGAGTGCGAGGACTTCGGCATGCGAGGTGGCATCGCCATCGCGTACCATCCGATTTTGCGCGCGCGAGACGACCGCACCGTGCCGCACAACGACCGCGCCGACCGGGACTTCTCCGGCCAGCGCGGCGTCGTGTGCTTGATTGAGGGCGTCCGTCATGGCCGCCTCAATGCCGGCGCCCAACGGTGCTCCCGAGGGAGCTCCCGAAGCAGCGCCAGCTTCGAATGCATCAGCCACGCTTACGGCGTGGCCCCAGCCGCAGGCGACGTCGCAAACGCCGCCTGCGCCGCGGCATCCGTGGCGTCGCCGTGCGTGAACGACAATGCATCGGTACCCTCCTGCACATCGGCCACGATCACGTCGCCTTCCTTGAAGGTGCCCTCGAGCACCGCGAGCGCCAGCGGGTTCTGCAGCATACGCTGCACCGCGCGCTTGAGCGGTCGCGCCCCGAACACGGGGTCGTAGCCTTCGTCGGCGAGCATGGTGCGCGCGGCGTCGGTGAGACGAATGGTGAGCTTGCGGTCGGCGAGCAGCTTGCGCAGATGCGCGAGTTGCAGATCGACGATGTGATCGATGTCGCCGCGGCTGAGCGGATGAAAGACCACGATGTCGTCGATGCGGTTGAGGAACTCGGGCTTGAACACGCCGCGCAACGCCATCAGGACCTCCTGCTCCACCGTGGCCCACGCCGTGTCGCCGGACTGGCCACGCTCGAGAATCATCTGACTGCCCACGTTCGACGTCATGATGACGACGGCGTTGCGGAAGTCGACGGTGCGTCCCTGCGAATCGGTGAGTCGTCCGTCGTCGAGCAGTTGCAGCAGAATGTTGAACACATCCGGATGCGCCTTCTCGATTTCGTCGAACAGGATCACCGAGTACGGCCGGCGACGCACGGCTTCGGTGAGCTGTCCCCCTTCTTCATAGCCCACGTAGCCCGGCGGCGCACCGATGAGCCGCGCGACGGCATGCTTCTCCATGTACTCCGACATGTCGATGCGCACCATGGCGTGTTCGTCGTCGAACAGAAATTCAGCCAGCGCCTTCGCTGTTTCCGTTTTGCCTACACCGGTGGGGCCCAGAAAAATGAACGACCCGATCGGGCGATTGGGATCCTGCAGTCCGGCACGCGACCGCCGCACCGCGTTCGAGACGGCCTTCACCGCTTCACGCTGTCCGATCACGCGAGTGGCGAGCACGTCTTCGAGTTTCGTGAGCCGCTCGCGTTCACTCTCGAGCATGCGCGTGACAGGGATGCCGGTCCATCGTGCCACGATATCCGCCACGTCGTCGGCACCGACTTCTTCTTTGAGGAACTGCGCGCGGCCATCCTGACTGCCGAGCTTCCCCTCGGCGACTTTCATGTCGCGTTCGAGCTGCGGAATCTTGCCGTACGTAATCTCGGCGGCCTTGTTGAGATCACCAGCGCGCGTGGCCTGCTCCGCCTCGAACTTCGCGGTTTCGACTTCCTGCTTGATGCGACCGACGGCGCCGAGCGTTTCCTTTTCTTGCTGCCACTGCGCACGCATACCGGTGGTCTGTTCTTTCAGATCGGCGAGTATGCCCTCGATATTGCCGCGACGATCAACCGATGCGGGATCGGTTTCCTTGCGCAGCGCTTGGCGCTCGATTTCGAGCTGCACGATACGCCGTTCGACTTCGTCGATCTCCTGCGGCACCGAATCGATTTCGATACGCAACCGAGACGCGGCTTCGTCGATGAGGTCGATGGCCTTGTCAGGGAGGAAGCGATCGCCGATGTAGCGATTGGAGAGCGTAGCGGCGGCTACGACAGCCCCGTCAGTGATGCGCACGCCATGGTGCGCTTCGTACCGCTCTTTCAGGCCACGGAGAATCGCGATCGTGCTTTCAACGCTGGGCTCGCCGACGAACACGGGCTGGAAGCGCCGCTCGAGGGCGGCGTCTTTCTCCACATGCAGCCGGTACTCATCGAG
>JBBQAK010000128.1:0-9367 GCA_038316215.1 Gemmatimonadales bacterium
AGGCGCGCAGCAGCGTCGATCTCGAAGGACTCATGGCCGATTCGTCCGATGCTGTGAATGCGGCGACGGACGTCGAGCAGATCGACGAGGCCGATGCCACGGTGTTGCCTACGCCGCTACCACTGCACATCACGCTCGGCGAGGCACACTATCTCCGCACCGAGCAGTCGTGGGAAGAATCCGGTCGCCCCACCGCCACCGTGCACGTCGCCGTGGTCGCGGGGAGCGTCGTTGTTGAGGTCGTGGCCGATACCGGCGTGGTCGTGCCGGTCGATGGTGTGGACAACCCGCTCGATAATGAGCGGGCGCAGGTGAATGCCGACGGCGTGCAATGGTACTGGGGCACCGCCGACGGTCGATGGGCGCAGGCCGCCCTGTGTACGCCGTCCGGGAGCACCGTGCTCATGACGCGGCTGGTTCCTGGCGACTGGCTTCTCCCCGAAGCAACGTGGTCCCCGCTGGCGGAGCACCGCGGTTGGCGTGTGCGCTTCGCGTGGACGCTGGCTGATCTGCCGGTGGCAACCGACGGCTCGATCGGCTTCGACCTGCTCGTGAACGAGCGCCCTGCCGGTCGGATGCGCCGACGCGGACAGCTGGTGCTCAGTGGTCGGTTTGCTGCGCCCCCCTCCGCAGGCGCTTATGCCTATCTGCGCGGCGACCGGCACTCGCCCGCGCACGCCCTGCGGCTTCGTCTCAGGCCTCAACTCCCCGGTCACTAAGCCGCTATCTTCGTCAGGGCGGGACAGGTCGTCTCGCGCGTCTACGTCGTCCCCGCAAAACGGGCGACGGTCCTCGAATTCCTGCCGGATGTCCGAATCTGTCATGACCGCCGTCACGGTGGTCCTCTACGAATCGCAAGATCCTATCAACATCGGCGCCGTCGTGCGCGCGATGAAGAACATGGGCGCCGTGGACTTGCGCCTGATTCGTCCCTGTCCCTACGACCTCAATCGCATCGAGCAGATCGCGCACGACACGCGCGATATCGTGGCGCGAATCCGTCACTTCGATTCGATCGACGACGCCCTCGCCGACTGCCGCTACGTCGTGGCGTATTCGGGACGGCGCCGCGCGGCCAAGTGGGCGCGACACACCCCGCGCAGTGCCGCGGTCGATCTCCTCGCGCATGCCCAGCACGGTCGTGTGGCGATCATGTTCGGACGTGAGGATCATGGCCTTCCCAACGACGCGCTTGATCGCGCACAGGCGGTCGCGACGATTCCAACCACCGAGCACTTCTCGCTCAACGTGGCGCAGGCCTGTCTGTTGGCGTTGTATGAATGCCATCTCTTGGCGGGCGACGCCACGAAGAAGCTCGCCGGTCCGAAGCACGCGAAGGGCGCGCCCACGATGGAGGAATTCGAGCTCACGTTCCGCGACGCCGAGAAGGCGCTCGAGGCACTCGCGTATTTCAAGACGCGCAGTTCTGAGCACATCATGCGCGCCATGCGCGCGGTCATGTTCCGGGTCGAGCCCGATGCGAAGGAGTTGTTGCTCGTGCGGACGGCCAGTATCGAAGTACTACGCACGATCGAACGCGAGTCGCGCCTCGCCGTAGCGCGCGCGCTCGCCACACGCGACGTCGCCGACGAAGCGGCGGAACGCGACGATCCGTGAGTCGAGGCATTCCCTTCGCCGGCCTGCCGGACGACGATTGGCGTTCGCGCGCCGCCGACGTGATTCCCGGTGGGAGTTCGACTGGGAGCCGGCGCCCCGATGTCCTCTATGGCTCGCGGGCGCTCGATGCGGCGGTGCCGACGCACTACGAACGGGCCGAGGGCTGCTACCTCTGGACGCCCGACGGTCGGCGCTACCTCGATTGTGGCATGGCGCTCGGTGCCGTCGGTATTGGCTATGCCGACGCGTCCGTGACACGAGCGGTGGTCGCGGCGGCGTCGAGCGGGAATGTGTCTGCGTTACCCCATCGACTTGAAGTGGAAGTCGCCGAACGACTCGTTCAGGTGATCCCTTCGGCCGAGCAGGTACGCTTTCTCCGCACTGGCGCCGAAGCCAATGCGGCCGCGATTCGCCTCGCCCGTGCGCTCACCGGTCGGGAGCACATCATTGCCTGCGGCTACTTCGGGTGGCTCGACTGGTGCAGCGATGCGGTTGGCGTCCCGACATCGGTGCAGCACGCCATCACTTGGGTACCGTTCAACGACCTCGATGCGCTCGACGCGACCGTATCACGAGTAGTCGACCCGCCGGCGGCCATAATCATCGAACCGCTCGTGCATGACATCGCGAGTGTACCGTGGCTCGAACTCGCGCGCCGTCTGGCTGATCGCACCGGTGCGGTCCTCATCTTCGACGAGGTGAAGACAGCATTCCGCGTGCGTACCGGCGGCGTGCAGGAACTCACGGGCGTGACGCCCGATCTCACGACACTCGGTAAAGCGATGGCCAACGGCTATCCGCTGTCGGCCGTCGTCGGGCGCGCCGCTGTGATGGACGCGGCACGGCGCACCTGGATCTCATCGACGGCCGCCACGGAGAGCACGGGGCTTGCGGCCGCAAAGGCCGTGCTCGAATGGCATGAGCGAACGGGCGTGCCCGAGCGTATGGCCGCCAGCGGCGGTATGCTGCTCGACATCATCGGAACCGCGCTGTCCGAGTCACCGTGGGTGGGCGTGCGAGCCGATGGGCCGCCCGTCATGTGGCGGCTGCTCGCCGAGGCACCCGATCAACTGGACGCGCTCGTGGCGGTCGCTGCCCGTTACGGACTGCTGCTCAAGCGCGGTGCCTATCAGTTCGGTGCGGTCGCGCACGACGAGGCAGCGCTCGAACACGTCGCTGCCATCATACCGCAGATCATGCAATCGCTGCTACCGGGCCCACGACGCGTCGAGGATTGAACAGATGACCACCGTGATCGACGTACACGCGCACTTTCATACCCCGTATACCAATCGCGGTGACTGGCAGCGATACAATGCATCTCGGCTCGATGCCGGCGATCGCATTGGCGTCGTATGCCACGTCGCATCGGTGCTCGGTTCATGGGGCGCCACGTCACCAACGTATTTTGCGTCACCGCTCGATCAGACACGCGCCAACGACTGGATGCTCGACTTTGCCGAGTCGCAGGCACCGCGTGTGAAGGCGTGGGTCGCGGTGAATCCGAATTTTACGGCGCACGCACTCGGTGAAATCGAGCGTGGAATAGCGCGCGGCGCGATCGGGATCAAACTGGCGGCCGGCCGTCGCGCCGACGATGCGTTGGTCGATGATATCGCCGCCGCCGCCGCGCAGTTCGGCGTGCCGATTTTACAGCATATCTGGCAGCATCGTCGTCGCGATTGGCCGAATCAGGACGCGTCCGACGGCGTCGAGTTGGCACGTCTCGCCGCGCGTCATCCGCACACCACGTTTTTGCTGGCGCACATCGGGGGCGGTGGCGATTGGGCGCACACGAATCCTGCCGTGCGCGACTACGAGAACATCGTGATGGACTTGTCCGGGAGTGGGATCGATCGCGGTATGATCGATGAGGCGCTGCGCTGGGTCGGGGCGCGTCGGCTCTTGTGGGCGGCTGATCTCACGCTCTGCACCGGACTCACGAAGTTGCGGGCGTTGCCATACACGGGCGCGTCAGCCGACGATCTCGACGCCATGTGTTGGCGCAACGCGGAGCGTATCTTCCCGGCGGGGGCCTTCACCTCGGCGCTGGCGTCGGCGACCCCCCATATCGCATCCGGAGCGTCGAGATGACCGCCTCCTCTTCCTCCGATCCGCGTCCGCTCGACGTCACGGCCTGGATCGGCGGGTATCCGTTTCGCGATGTGCCGCATCCGGATCCTGAGGTACTGGTCCGCGTGCTGGACCGCGAAGGCTTCGCCGGCGCCTGGGTCGGCCATCTTCCCGGGGCCTTTCATCGGGATCCTGTGCCGTCGAACCGTGCGCTCTACGCGGCGCTGGAGCCGTTTGCCGGGGTACTCTTCCCCGCGCCGATGGTGCGACCCGACTGGCCGGGCTGGACCGCGATGCTGCGCGATGCGGTCAACGCCGGCGCGCCAGCGGTTCGAGCGTACCCGGCCCAGTGGGGACTCGGCCCGGGGCATCCGGCGTTGGCTGAGCTCGCGATGGCGTGCGGAGAGGCCGGGGTGGCTTTGCATATCACCCGGCGGTTCGAAGACCTGCGCCAGCGTCACCTGATGGATGTCGTGGGCGACGTGCCCGCAGCGACGCTGCGGGCACTGGCGCGACTGGTCGGATCGCGGTGCCAATTAGTGGTGGCCGGCGCCGGTCGAGAGATCATTGAAGAGACGCACTGGGGGCTGACCCCTTCGGAACAGCAGCGCGTCTTCTACGACTTCGGGTGGGTTTGGGGACCGCCCGACGACCACTTCGCGCATCTCGTCGAAACCATGGGCGCCGAACGGTTGGCCTGGAGTAGTTGGTGGCCACTCAGGCTCACGCAACAGTCGCGGGCTTTGGTCGACCTCCTTCCGCCGAACGGCGCGTCCCCAATTACCGACGCCGCTTTTGCCGATGGGCGGAGCATTTTAGAGGCTGCGCGGAGCTCGGCCCAGTCTGGACTTGGGTCTGAAAACCGGGCGGGAACCGCGATCTGGATCAATCGTTGATGTTGCAGGCAGAAAGTTCCCTCAAACCGACTCGTATGCGGTGCTGACACTTGCGTACAAATACGGTGACGGGCATACTTCCCGCTTGCAAAAATCGTGTTGACACAGACTTACACGCATGACTACGGCTACGGCTCGCCACCGAGAAATCGGGGCAGGACCGGCGTTGTTCTTGTGCGTCCCGTGTGTCTTCCGCATTCAACGTCTTCCCGGCCCCAAAGTCGATGACGGTTAAGAAGAAGTGGACGGTGATTCCTGCGTTTCTCGCGCTCGCGGCAGCGGCCACGCTGCTCTCGGCGTACAGTGGCGCATCCTCGTCGCAGGGGCTGCGTGTCGAACAGCCCGTGAAGTTCGTTCACGCGCCGCACGTAGCGAAAGCAGGTATGAACTGCCTCTATTGCCACAGCGCGGCGAACAAATCGCCCGACCCAGGAAACGCGTCGGTCTCCACGTGCATGGGCTGTCACCTCATCGTGAAGCCGAATGCACCGGAGATCAAAAAGGTCGCGGCGTTCTACGCGAAGGGGCAGGCGATCCCGTGGAACCGCGTCCACAAGGTGCCTGACTACGTGCAGTTCCCGCACATGCGTCATGTCAACGCCGGTGTCACCTGTCAGACCTGCCATGGTCAGATCCAGAAGCAGGGAGCCCAAGGACCTGACACCAATTACGTGCCCGTCCAGCAGGTGAACTCGCTCAACATGGGCTGGTGCATCAACTGCCACGTGCAGGGCTACAAGCCCGCAGAAGGTGCTCGCTTGGCCGGAATGCCGGTGACGCCCGAGTTGGAAGCAGCGCCGCCGAAGAAAGCGCGCTACGATTGCGCGACCTGCCACTACTGATCGTCATCTGACCCTCGACCACGGGGCCACGGCGCGTAGTGTGCGCGCCGCATGCCCTGTGCAGCCGCCCGGAGCGGAGTGACTGCATGAGCACTGAAGCGGGAACCGGCGTCAAGCGCCGAGACTTCCTTAAGATTTTAGGCGCCACGGGTGCGACGACCGCGGTAGTGGGCTGCTCCTCCGAAAAGGTGGGGAAGCTCATTCCGTACGTTGCGTCACCTGACAACACCGTGCCGGGTGTGTCGCAGTATTACGCGACCACCTGCCGCGAGTGCGCCACTGCCTGCGGCGTCATGGCCGAAGTGCGCGACGGCCGGCCCATCAAGCTGGATGGCAATCCCGATCATCCCATGAGCCGAGGAGCGATCTGCTCCGTTGGACTTTCGGCGGTGCAGGGCTTGTACAATCCGGATCGTTATCGCACGCCGATGGTGCGTGAGGGGAATGCCCTCAAGCCCACCACGTGGGAGAAGGCATATGAGCTGCTCGCCCAGAAAATCGGCGAGGTCAAAAGTCGCACGCAGGCGTCGAACGTCGTGTTCGTGAATCAACACGAGTCTGGCACCTTCCCCGGCTTTCTCGATCAGTGGCTCTCGGCGCAGGGCATGCCGGCGCATCTGAGCGTCGACGCACTCGCGCCATCGGCGACGATCGCCGCCAACCAGAGGGCGTACGGTGCCTCCTGGCCGGCGCTCGACTTCAACGCCGCGAAGCTCATCATCAGCTTCGGTGCGGATTTCCTTGATGGGTGGGGCCACAGCGTGCCGCAGCAGCTCGACTGGGCCGACGCGCGTGCCAAGCTTGAAGGCGCTCCGCGGTTGGTCTATGTTGGCGCGCGCCGCTCCTTGACAGGCCTCAACGCCGATCAGTGGATCGCCGCCAAGCCCGGCAGTGAGATGGACATCTGTGCCGCCCTGACCGGTGCCGGTACGATGGCCGGCGCCTCAGACGCGTCGGGTGTCTCGGTTGCGACGCTCGAAGCGCTCGCCAAGGCCATCGCCACCGCGGGTAGCGGCGTCATGGCGATCTGTGGTCTGACCACCGCCAATGCCGTCGAATGTGCCGTCATGGTGGCCGATATCAACAAGAAGGCCGGCGCGGTCGGCACGACGATCAAGCCTGCCGCCGGACACGCGGGCTTCAACGGCCTGTCGTCGTACGCCGATCTCGCCGGTGCGGTCGCCAAGATGAGCGCGGGCACCGTGCCGCTCGCCTTTGTGCGCGGCGCCAATCCGGCGCACACCATGCCGAAGTCGGCCGGCTTCGCCGCCGCCTTCGCCAAGGTACCGTTCAAGGTCTCGTTCACGTCGGTCCCCGACGAAACGTCGCAGCTGTGCGATCTGATCCTACCCGACAATCATTGGCTCGAGAGCTGGGGCGATGCCGTCAGCATGCAAGGTCAGGTGGGACTCCAGCAGCCCACGCTCGAGCCGGTGTTCGATACGAAGGCGACGGCCGACGTGCTCATCGCCCTCGCCAAGAAGGATCAGGCGCTTGCGGCCAAGTACACCGCCGCCGATTACCGTGGTTGGTTCATCGGCAAGTTTCCCGGTGGTGCCTCGGCGTTCACGACCGCGCTCACCAAGGCCACGATCAGCGGCGCGCCGCTGATCGCCACGGCTACGCGCACGCTCACCGCTGCGGCCACGCCGGCCGATACCGGTGCCGGTGACTATTTCGTGCACGTGTTCCCGTCGCCCACGCTGGGTGATGGTCGTGGTGCGAACAAGCCGTGGCTGCAGGAGCTTCCCGATCCTGTCACCAAGATCGCGTGGCAGTCGTGGGTCGAAGTCCATCCCACCACGTTCAAGAAGCTCGGCCTTGTTGAGGGGCAGCATCTCACCGTTGAGACCTCGGCGGGAAAGATCACCGCGCCCGCCTACCGCTACATGGGTGTGCGTCCCGATACCGTCGCCATTTCGCTCGGTCTCGGTCACACGGCCTACGGACGCTTCGCCCAGAACGTGGGCGTCAATGCCTACGATCTCGTGCCGAGTGGATGGGATGCCTCCGGTGCGCTCGCGCTCTCCGGCACCAAGGGTAAGGTCACGGTCTCGGCGGACACGTCGCAGCTTGTCACCACCGAAGGCTCGGCACGTCAGCATGGCCGCGGTATTGGTCAGGCGATGACGCTCGCTGCGCTGCTTGGTCAGGAAGCCGAGGAGGGCGGACACGAAGAGCACAGCATCCCGGGTCTGCCGTCCCAGGATTTCAAGGCCGGCCTCAAGTCGCCGATCGCGGCTGATGCCCAAGGCGAGCTGGCCAATCCGAATGCGAAGGACCTCGGGATGTATGCCCCGGATCACGTGCAGAAGATGGAGAAGCGCCGCTGGGCGATGACCATCGATCTCGCACGGTGCACGGGTTGTTCGGCGTGCGTCACGGCGTGCTACAGTGAAAACAACATTCCGACGGTCGGCGCGCCCTATCAGGGTCGCGCGCTCAGTCCGAGCACGTGGGATGAACGTCCGGGCGCGAACATCATCAAGGGCCGCGAAATGGCCTGGATTCGCCTCGAACGTTACTACGAAGGCAACGAGAACACGGAAAACGAGTTCTCGCCCGACTTCGACACGCGCTTCGTGCCGATGATGTGTCAGCATTGCGGTAACGCGCCGTGCGAGCCGGTGTGCCCCGTGTACGCCACGTACCACTCGCCCGATGGCCTCAACGTGCAGGTCTACAATCGTTGCGTCGGCACGCGCTATTGCAGCAACAACTGCCCGTACAAGGTCCGCTACTTCAACTGGTTCGGATACGGTGAGCCGGATCGCAAGCAGTACGCGTGGCCGGAGCCGATGCACTGGGGACTCAATCCCGACGTCACGGTTCGCGGAAAGGGTGTCATGGAGAAGTGCACGTTCTGCGTGCAGCGTATTCGTGAGGCCGAACACCGCGCCAAGGCCGAAGGCCGTGAGGTCCAACCGGACGAGTTTACGACCGCGTGCTCGCAGGCATGCCCGTCGCGCGCCATCATCTTCGGTGACGCGGCTGATGAAAATTGGACCGTAGCGAAGCTCGCGTATGACCGTCGTGCGTACCACGTGTTCGAAGAACTGAACACGTTTACCGCCGTGGTCTATCTCAAGAAGGTCAACTATCCAGCGCCGGCCTCCCCGGCGCAGGCCTGAGGGCAACGCACATGGCATCCGTAGGATATCCGGTGCGTGAGGGCATCCGTGGGCCGAACATTCCGTCGGCCGACGTGCAGCTCCCCGCCGTCAAGGATTACGAGCAGGTCGATCGCGAGATCATCGCGACCCTCGGCTTTACGAAGAAATGGTTCATGGGCCTCAGCGTCGCCGTGCTGGCGATGCTGATCGGCGCGTCCGCGTGGATCTATCAGATCTACTGGGGCCTCGGTCAGGCCGGATACGAGCCCCCGGTGATGTGGGGTAACTTCATCATCACGTTCGTTTTCTGGGTCGGTATCGGTCACGCCGGTACGCTGATCTCCGCCATTCTTTTCCTCTTCCGCGCCGGCTTCCGAACCTCGATTTACCGCGCCGCGGAAGCGATGACGGTGTTCGCGGTTATGACCGCCGGTCTGTTCCCGATCATTCACATCGGGCGCCCGTGGAAGTTCTTCTGGTTGCTGCCGTATCCGAACTGGCGTCTGCTGTTCCCGAACTTCAAGTCGCCGCTCGTGTGGGACGTCTTCGCCATCTCGACGTACCTCACCATCTCGACCACGTTCCTCTACATCGGCCTGATCCCCGACATTGCGGTACTCCGCGACAAGGAAACCAACCCGATGCGCAAGCGGATCCTCGCGATCCTCTCGCTCGGCTGGCGGAACAGCGACCGTGAATGGCGTCACTTCGCGAAGGCGTATCTCTTCCTGGCCGCCTTCAGCACCCCGCTCGTGCTCTCCGTGCACTCAGTCGTTTCCTTCGACTTTGCCATGGCGCTCACCCCGGGTTGGCACGCCTCGATCTT
>JBBQAK010000332.1:0-4582 GCA_038316215.1 Gemmatimonadales bacterium
CGGCGTTCCTCGCCGACCACGGGCTGAAGTACCCGTACATGTCCGGCGCGATGGCCAACGGCATCGCCTCGGTGGAACTGCGCCCGCTTTCGGCCTCGCCGACCACCTCGACATCCGCTTCCGTCTGCACGAGCCGGCGAACACGCTGCCGCGCCAGGCTTTCATCGTCAACGATCAGAACTCGCACGCGTACTGCCTCCGCCTCCGTTCGACATGCCGACGGTCCTGCCGCTGCGCGCCGGGAGGAGCAGCGCACGTGTCGTCGATTGATCATTCCTACCGAATGGGTTCCGTGACGAAAGCCGATTCTGGAATGCAGGGATGGTTGCACCAAGTACCGCGAAACGAAAGTGCAGCGTTAAAGCTGCACCCTCGAGCCGCCCCGGTGTAGTACGTTCTCCTTTGTGCGGAGTTCCAGTTGATCGCGGAGCATCCATCGCATGGAGCGCGATCACCCCCCAGCCGTCGCTTCATGGTGTCCTCGATTCAACCTGTCACGATCGCCGACGAAGGCGTACGCCTGCGGCGTGTCACGCGCCTCCTCTTTGCCGTCCTGTGGGTCATCCCGGCCAGCCTGGCGGCACTCCAGCTCACGCTGATCGGTGACGCGTCGGGCACGCATTACACCCTCGCCACATCCATGGCCTGGCAGGGGGCGTCGTGGATCATGTGGGGACTCTGGTCGCAGGTGGTGCTCACCCTCGTGGAGCGGGTCAAACTGGACACCGCGCGGATCCTCCCCTGGATCTCGATACACGTCGCGGTGAGTGTCGTTATCTGCACCGTCAATGTCCTGGCCATCGCCTGGCTCGATCATATCTTCGGGGCGATCGGTCAGGTCACCAGCTATGCGTTCGCCGTCCGGGTTGTGCTCGTGAACCATCTGGACTTTCAGGTCGTGTTGTACTGGGCGGTCGTGGGCGCCGCGTACATGGTGGAGTTTGTCCGGCGCTATCGCGAACGCGACCGCGCGGCCACCGCCCTCGAGCAGAAGCTGGCGAGCACGCAGCTCGAGGCGCTCCGCATGCAGCTCAACCCGCATTTTCTGTTCAACGCCCTCAATTCCGTGGCCGAACTGATGGAGATGGACGTGCGCGAAGCGCAGCGTACGCTGACCCGCGTTGCCGATCTCCTCCGCCTCTCGCTTCGTAGCGCGGGTTCGTCGCTGATTCCGGTATGGCAGGAAATCGAGCTGGTCGAGCTGTACCTTCAGATTGCGCGCGTCCGCTATGGGCAGGGGCTCGATGCCGACATTACGGTCGATCCGTCGGCCGTGGACGACATGCTACCCAGCTTTCTCCTGCAGCCACTGGTCGAGAACGCCCTCAAGCACGGCCTCGCGCCCGGCCATCCGGATCAGAGCATCGAAGTGCATGTCAAACGCCATGGCGTCATGCTGGAGATCATTGTCGAAGACAACGGCCGGGGCCTCGATGGTCTCCTGACTACGAGCGGCCGCTTTCTCGCCGCCGCGCCCTCGGTGGACGGTCTTGGCATCGGCCTGACCAACACGCGCATGCGACTTACCATGCTGTACGGCGACCGGTACGCCTTTCGCATGAGCAATCACGCATCGGGCGGATGCCGCGTCGAGATTCGCATTCCCGTCGACGATCGCTGACACCCCATTCCAACTCGCCCCACCAGATGAACACACCGTCCTCCACGTCGTCCGGCCGCATCATCGCGGCCCTGTTGCTCGCCGTTGGCGTCGCCGGCGGCGGCTTCTTCGCCGGCGCCGGCTTCTCGCGCATGCGCACGTCCGATCGCACGGTGTCGGTGAAAGGGGTCGCCGAGCGAGAGGTGAAGGCCGATCTCGCGATCTGGCCGCTTCGGCTGGTCGTGACCGATGACGACCTCGTGCGGGCCAACACGGCGCTCGAGCGCAACGTGCAGCAAGTGCGCGCCTTCCTCACGGCGCAGGGTCTCGATTCGACCGGTACCGAAGTGAGTTTGCAGGAATTCTCCGTGCAGGATGCGCGCACCGTCGGCGGCTACCAGAACACGGGCCGCTACATCATCCGGCAGACGCTCGTGGTGCGCTCGACGCGCGTGGACCTCGTGCAAACCGCCAGCCAGCACGTGCCGGATCTGGTGCGCAACGGCGTCGTGCTGTCATCGGGGCAGGAGTACGGCGGCGGCGGTCCGACGTTTGTCTTTACCAAGCTCAACGATTTCAAGAACCCGATGATTGCCGAAGCCACCTCGCGTGCGCGCGAGTCGGCGCAACAGTTCGCGCGCGACTCCAAGAGCACCCTGTCCGGTATCCGCAGCGCGAATCAGGGCGTGTTTGAGATTCTCCCGCGCGATCAAGCGATGGGAATCTCCGAAGAGAGTCAGGTCACGAAGCGCGTACGCGTGGTAACCACGGTCGTCTACGGACTCGCCAATTGAGGGTGGGGGCGACGCTCGTGCGCGCGCTTAGACAAACGCCGAGTATCCCGTCACCGCGCGTCCGACGATCATCGCGTTGATCTCGTTCGACCCCTCGTAGGAGTAGATCGCCTCGGCGTCGGCGAAGAGGCGCGCCACGTGGTACTCGAGGAGAATCCCGTTGCCACCCATCGACTCGCGCGCCAGTTGTACGACTTCTCGACACTTCGCCGCACAGAACTGCTTGGCCAACGCCGACATCTCGTCTTTGGGCCCCAGTTGATCCTGCAGCTCCGACGCGCGCAGGGCGAGACCGATCATCGCCGTGAGATTGCCCAGCATCTTGACCATCATCATCTGAATCAGCTGAAAGCTGCCAATCGGCTTCCCGAACTGCGTGCGCTCCTGGGCATACCGCAGCGAGTGCTCGTAGGCGCCCATCGCGCAGCCCACGCCCTGCCACGCCGTTCCGCACCGCGCCGTGACGAGGACCCGCTGCGTGTCGGCGAAGCTGTTGGCGCGCTGCAGGCGGTCCTGCTCGGCCACCCGCACGTTCGTAAGGGTGATCAGGCCATTCAACACCGTCCGCTGCGCAATCTTCCCCTGCATCATTTCCGCTGAGTATCCCGGAAGGACGGTCCGAACGATGAAGCCCTTCACGGACTGATCGGCCTCGTCGCGCGCCCAGACGATTACGATGTCGCACCATGTGGAGTTGCCGATCCACTTCTTCTGGCCGTTCAACACCCACGTGTCACCTTCGCGGCGGCAGGTCGTGGTGAGGCCTCGCGCCACGCCCGAGCCGACGTCGGGCTCAGTAAGGCCGAACGCCCCGACCATGTCCCATCGGCGCAGCGGCGGTAGCCACTCGGCCTGCTGCTCCGTCGATCCACACAGCGCGATGGATCCCATGCACAGCCCGCCGTGTACCCCGAAAAACGTCGCCAGCGAGGGATCGACCCGAGCGAACTCCATGGAAAGCAGACCGTCCATCACCGTAGCCATCCCGGCGCGCTCCGGCGTGTACGCACCGTTCAACAGGTCGAGCTCCTTCATCTTGGCCACCAGGTACTCGCGCGGGAACTCCGCACGCTCCCAGTAGCCATTCGCCTGCGGCTCCCATTCGCCGCTCATGAACTCGCGAAGTTTCAGACGTGCCGTGTTCACCTCATCAGGCAGTGTCGAGAACCAGTCGTAGAAGTCGCCGTTGATCGGCGGACGCGGGCGGGAGGACGAAGGGCTCATTGGGGGCTGGGAAGGAGGAGACCGCTGTGCATTATAATCCCCGGTACGCCCGCTTCGTTTCACGCTCTTGAGCCCTACGCCATGACGCTGTCCCGCTACCTCGTTGCTCTTGGCTATGGCACCCGCAAGGAGGCCGAGCGGATCGTGCGGCAGCGCCGCGTGACCACGTCGGCGGGCGCCGTGCTTCGTGACACGGACCGGTACATCCACGATAACGTGTTCGTGGACGGCACGCCGCTCGATGCGCCGCCGGGCTCGGTCATTCTGCTGCACAAACCGGCGGGCTATATCTGCTCGCTGAACGATCGGCCGCCGATGATTTACGAACTCCTCCCGGCGAACTACCCGAAGCGGACGCCGGTGATGGCGTCGATCGGCCGGCTTGATGCTGATACGTCGGGCGTACTGCTGATCACCGACGACGGACCACTCAATCACCTGTTGGCGTCACCGAAGTCGCACGTGCCGAAGCGCTACGCGATGTCGCTCGCGGAACCGCTGCGCGGCGACGAAGCCGACATGCTGGCCAGTGGCACACTGCTGCTCAAGGGCGAGACCACGCCGCTGCTACCCGCCCTGTTGACGGCCACTGGTGCGCGGAGCGCGGAGGTCACGATCAACGAAGGTCGCTACCATCAGGTGCGGCGCATGATGGCGGCGATCGGCAATCACGTACACACGTTGCAGCGGGTAGCGGTCGGCCCCCTGGTGTTGGGCGATCTCGCCGAGGGGTACTGGCGCCTGCTCGACGCGGGCGAAATCCACACTCTTCGCGCTGCCGCACTCGAGTTCAAGGCGTTGGCGAAGTCGACAAAGGCGTGACCAAGGCTTACGGCTTTGCCGTCTTCCGCTCGCGGGCGACGCCGTTAACGAGCATGTCATCGTGCAGCAGTTCACTCGGATTCACGATGAGCGCGTCGCCTTCGCGCACGCCGCTGAGCACCTCGAGCGTCGTCCCGAAATC
>JBBQAK010000110.1:0-9820 GCA_038316215.1 Gemmatimonadales bacterium
TGCTGCAGCAGCGTGCCACCAGCGCCATGCACCATGCACTTGGGCAATCCCGTCGTGCCCGATGAGTACATGATGTACAACGGGTGATCGAACGGCAGGCGCGTAAAGGTCGGCTCGCAATACGACGCATACTGCGCCAGCATCTCAGTGAAGGTGACCGCTCCAGGCAGCGACGCGATCGCCGGGCTGTCGCTCACATACGGCACCACCCACACGGCCACGAGCGACGGAAGCGACGCGACGATTTCGTTCAGTCGCGGCAGGCAGTCGATCTGCTTGCCGGCGTACCAGTATCCGTCGGCGGCGATCAGCACCTTGGGCGCGATCTGTCCGAAGCGATCGAGCACGCCCTTGGTACCGAAATCGGGCGAACAGGACGACCACACCGCGCCGAGCGACGTGGCTGCCAGCATCGCAACGACCGCCTGTGGCAGATTCGGCAGATAACCAACGACGCGATCACCCGCCTCCACGCCGGCGGCGGCGAGTGCCGCCGCGGTGGCGGCCACCTGCGCCGCTAACGCCGCGTAGCTAAGGCGTTGCTGCGCCCCCTGCTCGTTCCACGACACGACCGCCGTCCCGCCGTCGCGTCGGCGCAGCAGATGCTCCGCGAAATTGAGACGGGTCCCTGTGAACCAGCGCGGACCGCGTTCGGCATCTGGTGGCGCCATGCGCTGGCCGCCGAGCAGCACGTCGTTCCACGGCGCGTCGGACGAGCCCGGACCGTCGGCCATGATCCCGGCGGCACGCCAAATCTCGGCCCAGAACAAGGCGGGGTGCTGCACCGACCACCGCTGCAACGCGTGCGAATCGCGCACTGATGCGTCGATGATACCGCGAGACAGGAGGTCGAGACGGAACTGTGTGAGCCGCGCGCGCTCCACGGCCTTCGCCGACGGCGTCCAGATCGGCGTGCCATCAGCCGGCAGTGCCCCGGTCATTTGACTTCGTCGCGGGCGAGTTGCACCGTGTGGCACGTCGGTCCGTGCGACTCACAGTACCAACCGTGCCGGTCATGGAAGATCAGATGCGGCACATCATTGGGACGTAAGCGCACGCGTACCAGATGCTCGACACCCGTCTGCGCCCCCACAACCGTGCGCGGATCGAGCAGATCAACGACCGGACGAACGGGGAACAAGTCGAGTTGCGGGGGCGCCATGGCCGCCTTGATATCGGCGGACGCGCGCGCGCTCTTCGCACGCCTGGGGGCGGGTGCACGCTCGGGGCGCGTCATAGGGCCGTTCGGACCAGCGGAGGCATAACCAATGCTCGCTAGGTCGCGCTCCGTGCGCCAGCGGTCGCGCTCTCGACCTGCCATGAGAGTTCCCACTCGCAGAAGGCGTCCCCCTCGATGCAGCAACGCACATGACGCACCCTGGCCTCCTCGCCACCGGCCAGCGCGACGGCCTTGCGCAATCCACCCGTCTGGCGCCGACAAAAGATGGTCGTGACCGGATCGAAGCCGACCAGCCGCAGGACAACACGCCCGGGCACGTCTTCCACCACTTCCATGTCGCCGGGCTGATAGTAGAGGCGGAACAGCGAGATGCTTTGCGTGAGGAACTCGCGCGGCGTCGGCTTCCGGAGAATTCCGCCGTACAGTTGCACGCCCAGCGATCCGATAGACGCCTCACCCGCCTGCTCCGCCCAGTCGCGCAGCTCGGGACGCCGCTCAAGAATCCAGCGATCCGCTGCCAGCCAGAGCGCGACCAGCACGTCATACGGGAGCTCGTGCGTCGGCGCTACGCCGACCACCGCAGCCCGCGTCTCGTCGTCGAGGTCGGCCATCAGCTGCGCCGGCATCGCGTCACTAATCGTCGCGGCGAGGAACGCCAGTGTGCTCTGAACGGCCGAGCCTTTGGCTCTCGCGGCGAGGCTACTGAGTAGCATGATCAGGCATCCGGAATGAGGGCCGCCGTGGCCCGTCGATCGATCTTTCCAGAGCCGAGTCGCGGAATCGCATCCACGAACAGAATACGCTTGGGCACCTTATACCCGGCCAGCCGTGCGCGCGCGTCGCGCGTGACCGTGCCTTCGTCGAGCGCGGGATCACGACGCACGATGAGCGCGCACCCCACTTCCCCCCAACGGATGTCGGGCACGCCGATCACCGTCGCTTCAAGCACACCGGGACAGTCGAGCAATGCCGCTTCCACTTCACCCGGGAATACGTTTTCGCCGCCCGAAATGAACATCTCCTTGCGGCGCCCACGAATGCGGTGCACGCCCTCGGCGTCTCGACTCGCGAGATCCCCAGTGCGCAGCCAGCCATCCGGTGTCATCACGTCAGCGGTCTTCTCCGGCGCACGGAAGTAGCCGCCGAACAGCTGCGGACCGCGCAGCTCCAGCTCGCCCACATCATCGATGCCGGCCAGTGAGCCATCGTCCGCCCGAAGCCGCATCTGCAAGAATGGAATCGGCCATCCGGTGGAGCCATCCTTCTCAAGGGCCGTGCGATCGTTGGTGGCGAAGCAATTGGGGCCGCACTCGGTGAGACCGTACCCCTCGCGGAATCCGTACCCCGCCGCGCGCACCATATCCTTGATCCCCTGCGGGCAGGGCGCACCGCCGGAAAAGAACCAGCGCAACTTCGGCAACGGTCGGCCCCAGCCAGCACAATCACGCATCATCGCAAACTGCGTGGGTACACCGAACGTGACCGTGACGCCGTAGTGATCGAGCACGTCGAGATACGCGGTGGGTTCGAAAGCACCCATCAGCACGATGGCGCCACCCCGGGACAGCAGCGTGGTCGTGAACACGTGCCAACCACCCGTGTGAAAAAACGGCGTGGCCGCCGGTCCAATATCATCGGCACCGAGTCGCCACCCGATGGTCGTAGCCATCGCATTCCACAGCAACTGACGATGCGGCAGCATCACGCCCTTGGGCATTCCGGTGCTCCCCGACGTATAGAGCAGCATCGTCGTGTCCTCGTGACCGCGGTCGGGAGACACCAGTGCGACGTCATTCGCGGTGGCACGCAGCATTTTCGGAATATCATGATCGAGGTCGAACACGCGCGGTATTGGAATACCGTCGATATGCCCGAACGACTCTTCGAGCAACCCACGCGAGGCGCCTTCACCGAACAGCACACACGGCGCAGCGTCGCAGACAACCCGGGCAAGTTCGACCGCCGACAACCGCCAGTTGAGCGGCACCAGCATCGCACCCGACCGGATGCACGCAAAGAACAGCGGGATGAAGTCATAGCGATTCTGCGCGAGAATGCCGATGCGGTCGCCCGCCCGCACGCCCTCGCGCGCGAGCAGCGCGTGCCAGCGATCCGCATCGCGATCCACCTCGCGATAGCTGTAGCGACGTTCGGTGACCGCATCGATGATGGCCGTCCGCGTGCCGTCCACCATGGACCACCAGGCGACAGGATCGAACAGATCGGGTAACGGCGGATACGTCATTCGCGCACGAAAAGGCTTAGCGGGCGGCAGGACGCGCGTGTTGCGCGATGAACGTGGCGATCAGATGACTCGCGTTCGGACCGGCACTGTCAGTGAAGGTACCGCTGGGCGAACCGCCCGACCATGCGTGCCCCAGTTCGTCCACACGCACGAGTGTCACCGCCGCCTGCCCGTCGGTTCGCGCGTCGGCCTTCCGCCACTGTCGTTCCCGAACGGTGTAGCCATGGTCACGCCGAACCGGCACCTCAGATTCGACCAGCGGCGGTCGTCCCGCCTCATGATGCAAGACGTCATGCAGCGCGGCGAACTGGCGCGCCGTCTCGTCGCCGTTGCGCGCACGCACCACGATATCGGTACCACCGTGTATCACCAGCACCGGCAGCGGCCACGCGTTGGTGCCCATGGCCGCACGCATCGCCGAGCCGGACGGCAGT
Organism: Gemmatimonadales bacterium; assembly: GCA_038316215.1. Taxonomy (GTDB): domain Bacteria; phylum Gemmatimonadota; class Gemmatimonadetes; order Gemmatimonadales; family Gemmatimonadaceae; genus Gemmatimonas. The sequence goes on from JBBQAK010000110.1 coordinate 3,860, forward strand.
GCTTCGCCCGCGCCCTGCTGCATCACCACCATCGCCCCCGTGACGTCTGTCGCGGCGCGCCATCCAACACCCGACGCCACCGACAGCGACGCGAACCGCTCGGGATACGCGACCGCCAACAGCCCCGCCATACCGGCTCCCGCCGATACGCCCGCCAAGTGCACCCGCCGCGGATCGGCCTGATACGCCGCGCCGACGCGGGCGATCAGCGCCGCCAGAATGGCGGGCTCGCCGCTGCCGCGTGCCTGATGCGCCGCGTCAAACCAATTCCAGCAACGCCGTGGATTGGCCGCCACGGTTTGCTCGGGATACAGCACCAGAAAGTTGCCCGCGTCGGCCTGCGCGTCGAACTGGGTCCCGCGCGCGATGTCCGCCGCATCCTGCGTACAGCCATGCAGCACCACGAGCATGGTCGTCGGCTTCGCCGCATCATGACCAGCTGGCACATACAGTCGCCACGGTCGGCGTCCCTCGGGGCCATCGTACTCGCCGGTCACCACGGTACCCGCGCGCGGTGCTGGCGCGGTGGATTCGATCATCATGTGTGTGCCCTCCACGCCGACGCGCGGCGTGGGAACGGCCGTCGTCCCCACGCGCACGGTCAGCGCCAAGAAAAGCCAGGATGTCACGACTTAGCGGTCGAACCGAAGGCCAATAAACGTCATCGACCCGAGCGCCGGCATGTTCAGCAGTTCGATATGCTTCCGTCCCAGGCCACAGCCCCATCCGCGCTGATACGACGAAGGGCGTGCCGCGTTGAGAAAGTCGGGAGCCGTTGTGACGCCGCTGGTGCAGGTGAAAAGATTCTGCACCGACACATTCAACACCATGTTGGGCGTGAGGCGCTTGCCCATGTTGATGTCGAGATTGAACAGGCCCGGAATGCGACCGTTATGTACGCCCGAGAGGAACTTGTAGTCCTTCACGAAGCGAAACGTGAACCCGCCAAACGTCTGGAACGGGCCGTCCTTACCGTCCATGCCGACCGTCGCCTTCATCGTCGGGCTGTTCAGCGATGTCGCCTCAGCCGGGTCACCCACCTTCTGGATGATCGAGTCGAGCTTGAGCACGCTGAACGTACCACTGGTGTTGACCTTGTTGTTCACCACGAAGCGCCAGCCAGCGTCGATACCCGAGAGAGTGGCCTCACCGAGGTTGAAGTACGTGAGCGCGATCTGGTCTGCACCGGCCGCGTTCACGTATTTCGTGTTGGTGGCCGTGTTGAAGGCGAACGTCGACGTCGCCGCGTTACCGGTGTACGGATTGGCGACCACGACCAGCGGGCTGAGGAACGACTTGTAGCGGGCCACGTACCCTGCCACGTCGATGTACAGGCGGTCCTTGATGACGCCCTTGTAGCCCAGCTCGATCGTGTTGTTCACTTCCGGCACCACCGGGGCGAACGAACGGAGCGTGGTGCCCGCAGCGTTCTTGATCGTCGTACCGTCCTTGTTCCCGAACACGCCGACGCCCGGCGCGAAATCACGGAAGAAGAAGCTCGTCTGCAAAATCGATGGCGACTTGAACGCGCGATTGAACGTCAGGCGAAACGTGCTGTTTTCATTTGGCGAGAGCAACAGCGCCGCCTTCGGGCTGAACTGCGGATCGTAGAATTCCGGATTGTCGTAGCGTGCTCCGAAGACGAGCTTCGCGTACTGGTTGACCGGCGTTTCCGTCTGCGCGTACACGCCCACCTGATTGAGCTGGATATCTTCCTTGGTAAGTGCGTCGGTGAGCCACACCTGCTTCGAGCTCACCACATCGCGACGGACCTGCGACCCGGCCACGATGCGCGTGTTGAACAGCTTCGGCACCGTCGTGTTGTATTGCACTTCGCCGGCGTAGATGTGACCGTCGGCCGGAAAGGCCGACGCCCGTCGCACCGAGTCGTCGCTGATGCCGGCAAAGCGCCCAGCCAGACGATTCGTAGAGAAGCCGTTCAGCGCAAAGGTCTGACCCGACATGGAGCGCGTCGCGTACGCCTGGGCGAACCAGTGATCGGACGTGTAGCGCACCTGCTGGTTCCAGTAGCCCCAGTTCTTGAGCTGGTTGCGACCGGCGCTCGTCACGCCGATGCCGTTGCTGTTGCTGGCGCCGGCCTGGTACTCGAGACGCCCACCGCGATCGAAGTAGTACACCAACGCACCGCTCGCGCGGCGATAGCTGGTGGTCCAGTCGGGATTGATTTCCGGCGACGGCGACGTGCGCGGCGCGACCGGCGCGTAGTTGTTCGTGTTCTGCCAGTCGTTGGCGTACAGCGCTTCACCGGTGACCTTGAAGCCGACCTTGCCGTACACGTTCGCGTAGCGGACCTGTAGATCGGAGAAGCTTACGTGTCCCGGGTCCTTCTCGAAGGTCTTCGCCACCGAGCCGCCGTTACTGCCGATAGACGTCTCCACCGTGAGGCCTTTGTACTGCTTCGGATCCTTACTGAGCAGGGTGACTACGCCGTTCGAGGCGTCGGGGCCGTACAGCGCCGCACCGGGACCGATGAGCACTTCCACGCCGGCGATATCGATCTTCGGGATGGTGGTGAACACGCCGACCGGCAGGCCGTTCTCCGGAAGCACCGCGACGCGGTTGTCTTCCATCTGCAGCATGCGGTTGTTGAAGGCACTGTTGAAACCACGCGCGTTGATTCCTGCGGCGGCGACACCGGTCTGGAAAAAGTCGACGCCTTTCACATCCTTGAGCACGGCTGTGAACGAGTTGCCGACCGTGTTGCGCAGCTGGTCGGCATCGATGCGTGTGACCGTTGCCGGCGCGTCGGTAATCTTCTCTACGCGGCGTGACGCCGAGACGACATAGCCACCCAGCTGCAACGCCGACGCCGCGAGCGTGATGTCGAGCTTGGTGTCACGGTCGGCAGCCACCGTGATGTTGTCGAACGTGCGGGCAAGCGCGCCAATGCGCTGTACGCGCAGCGAATAGCTACCGGCCGGAACGCCCACAATGCGATAGCGGCCATCCATGCCGGACGTGCTCGAGAAGCGCGTGCCGACGACGGTAACCTGCGCGCCAGGCAACGGTGCCTTTGCACTGTCTGACACGACGCCGGAGATACTGCCCGCCTGCGCCGCCGCAACAGCGGGCGCCGCGAACAGCGGTACAGCCACGAGGAACTGCCGGAGTGCACGCCCATGACGGGCGGCCAGGTGAACAAGGAACGACATGCGGACTCCTCCAGGAGGGGAACGACGAGGGAGGTGCACCGGAACGGTGCGGAGCGAGACGGGACTGCGGGGTACGGTGAATCGTCCGTGGAGAGTGGGTGGAGGTTTGCCGGGTGGTGACATCACCGCTCCAGTGGAACGAGAAGGACTGCTGCGCCATCGGACCGCAGTTCCACGAAGCACGACATGATCATGCGTCCGCTCCCGTGCGCCGCGCCGTGGCGTAGAGTTCGTCGAACACCGACGCGAATCGCGTATCAATCACGCGACGCACCAGCTTGAGCGTGGGGGTCAGTTCGCCACCGGCGACCGAGAAGTCGGCATCGGTGATGGCGAAGGCCTGAATGCGATCGGTCCGCGCCAGCGTCGCGTTCACCTGTTGCACCTGCTCTTGCACCAGCACCCGCAGCGCCGGGTGTTGCGCGAGCTCAGCCCACGGCAGCGAGAGTGATTGCGCGGCCGCCCATGCACCGACCATGTCACGACTCAACGCTAGCAGCACCACGAGGAATTTCCGGCCTTCTCCGTGGCAAACCGCATGCGCCACGAAGGGCGAGTCGGTCAACGCCGCCTCGATCGGCACCGGCGAAATCTTGCGCCCTGTCGAGAGCGCAATGATCTCCTTGACGCGGCCTGTGATGCGGAGCGACCCATCGTTTTCGAGCGTCGCGTGATCACCCGTGCGAAGCCAGATGCCGTCCGCGGTGAACGCCGCCGTCGTGTCGTCGGGCTTGTTCCAGTAGCCGCTGAACGTGAGCGCATTACGACGCACGAGGAGTTCGCCGTCGTCGGCGATCCGGACCGTTGTTCCCGGCATCGGCGGCCCCACCGTATCGAACCGGATCGCGTCAACGCGGTTCATGGCGACGCACAAATGCTCGGTCTGCCCGTAGGCACCCAGAATCGGCAGGCCGAGTGCGTCGAGCGTTTCCGCGACGCGCTGCGGTAGCGCCGCCCCTCCTGATGTGGCGAGGCGAACGTCTGGGCCGAGGCGTGCCGCCATCGCGTCGCGCGGATCGTGGCCGTTGGCACGCGCCAGTTCCGTTACCTCGTACAATCGCTCGAAAAGCCGCGGGAGTCCGGCGAACAGTGTGGGGCGATAGTGTGCACACACGGGAAACACATCCGTCGGATCTTCAACCAGCGCTGCCGACATGCCCGACAGCATGCGCGTACAGTGTCCGAAGATGCGCTCGGCGGCGTGCGAATACGGCAGAAACGACACCGACCGGTCGTCGCCGTCGACGCCAAGCACCTCGGCAATCGACGCGGCCGACGCCGCCAGATACCGGTGCGAGATGCATGCCCCCTTTGGTTCACCGGTTGATCCCGACGTGTAGATCAGCGCCGCCAGGTCATCCATTCCAATCACGGCGATACGCGCGTCGAGCAGCGCGGTGGCCGTCGGATCGCGCAGTAGCCGTGCGCCGTCGTCGCACCAATCCGCGAAGGTGGTCACCGTCGCATCTGCCGCTGCCGCCTCGAGCCGCTCGACGTCCGCCACGATGGCGATGGCCGAGACGACCGGATCGTGCGCCGCGCGGATCTCCGCCACTTGGGCACCGTTGTCCGTGAAGAGCAGCCGCGCTCCACTGTCGCGCAGCAGCGCCAGAATTTGCGTTGCGGCACTGCTCGGATAGAGGCCCACGCCGACCGCGCCGACGAGCTGCACGGCGACATCGACGATCGGCCAGAGGAGTCGGTTGCCCGCGAGAATGGCGACCCGGTCACCCGGTTGCACCCCCGCGCCGATGAGCCGTGCGGCGCAGGCCAGCGAGAGGTCGCGCCACTCGCCCCATGTCAGCAGGCGGCTCGGCGCGTGTGCGCGCGGCGGATACACCGAGAAGGCGACGGCATCGGGAAAGCGGTCGCAGCGCGCAAGGAATCGGAGCGCCAGCGGCGTGTCGGCCATGCTGGCGCCGGACTCGAGTGACGAGGCGGACATCACGCGTTACCCTTACGCCGTGGCGGTGGCGCTGGAGCGCCAGCGCATGGCCAGTGATCCCATGGCGAGGCCGGCACCCGAGCCGGTGAGCACGATCAGATTTCCGTCGTTCACGCGTCCGCTGCGCACCGCGTCATCGAGCGCCATTGGCAAGCACGCGGAACCGGTGTAGCCCCACTTGTGCATGATCGTGTGGGCTCGCTCGAGCGGTTGCCCAAGGCCGTGCATCACCACGTCGATGGTGGAGCGGTTGACTTGCGTCCAGAGCCAGAGATCGACATCCGCCGGCGTGTGTCCGGCGCGCGCGAGTACCGACGTCACGATGCGCGGCCAGCCCTCCTCGTTCACGGCCGCCGGGTACTTCTGCACGAAACGCAGATACTGCTGCACGTTCTCGTCGAGCACCGCATGCGTGATCGGTGTGTGCGTGCCGCCGGCGAACACGCCCATGCCATGGCAATAGCGCCCGTCGGCGAACAGCTCCGAGGAGAGGACGCCGGAGATCGGTCCAGCCTCGACGACGACCGCGCCGGCGCCATCGGCGAATATCGTGAGCGTCTTCTTGTCGCGCGGATTCAGATACTTCGACATCGCGTACGCGCCGATCACAAGAATGCGGGCATACCGCTCGTCGGCGCGGATGTACTTCCAGGCGGTGTCGAGCGCGGTCACGAATCCGGCGCACCCGGCGTTGAGATCGAACGTCCCGGCATTGGTGAGGCCCAGTCGCCCGTGCACCACCGACGACGTCGCCGGCGACACGTACTCCGGCGTGTCGGTTGCCACGATCACCAGATCGATCTGCTCGGGACCGATCCCCGCCGCCGCCAGCGCGGCACGCCC
>JBBQAK010000409.1:0-3624 GCA_038316215.1 Gemmatimonadales bacterium
GGGCTGTGGGCTTGGGGTGGTGGGTGGTGGGTGGTGGGTTGTGGGTTGGAGAAGCCGGCGCTGGGCTGTGGGCTATTGGTGGATACTGGGGAAGCTGCGCTTGGGGCGGCGGCCGTAGCCGGGGTCGGCGGCGCGGCGGCGGCCGCGATAGCGCGTCCAGTCGCGGGTACGCTGGTCGGCTTCGCGGTCGCGGTCGCGGTCGCGGTCGCGGTCGCGGTCGCTGCGCGGCGGGAACGGGCGGTCGCTGGTGAGGGTGATGGCGCCATCGGCAAACCCAGCGGCAAGGCGAGCTGGGTGTCCAGGAAGGTCAACTCCGTACAGATCGCTGGCGGACACGCCGAGCCCGCCCCAGGTAACGGGATGCTCGGTGTGTTGCCCGGGCTGTTCGGCGTCAGTGCTGTTGCTGCGGGCGGTCCAGGGACGACGCGCGCTTCGCGCCACCCCGCGCCGATCGGGAATCTCGGAATCCGTACACACGCGACGCGCCACGACGACCGCACTGCTCACCTCGATGGACTGATTGCGACCTTGAGCGTTCCCTCCTTTCTCCACGGTCACCACGAACCGTCGCGATGCATCGGCGACGGTCGGCGACTCTCCGGCGATCGACTCTCCGGCGATCGGCTCTCGTGATCGGGTCGATCGTCGTCGCGTCGACAGCACGCGCATGGAGGGAGGCATACTCGGCGCGCACGACGGCATGGCCGCGATGCGCAGGCGCACGGTGCCGGCCAATCGGCTGGGGCGTATTTCGCGGGCGCTGTCATGATGCTCCAGCACCACGCAGGCGGCATCGCGTTCCCGCGCCAACTGCGCCAGCCGCACCCCGTGCACGCGCGACAACGGCGGGGCGCCGTCGATGACCACCAGCGCGAACACCCCACTGCGCAACAACAGATCGGCGGTCCAGGCACTGCGTTTGGCATCGGGCGGACGGATCACCACGAAGCGCGCCCCCAGCGCGGCAAACGGGGCTGGGGCGAGTGTGCGCCGAGTGTCGATCCACGCCACCCACGCGCCGGTGTGCAGCACCTGCGCCACCAGCTGCCGGAGCAGCGCCGTTTTTCCGACCGCCAACGGTCCGCTGATCTCGGTGACACGCCCCCGCGGGATGCCGCCCCCCAGTGCCCGATCCAGTCGTGCCAGCCCCGTACTCCACGGGCCACTGGCCTGCCGTCCGCTCGCCACCACCGCCTGCAGCTGATCGCGCAGGAGCGTGAGGTCGGGCAGGGCCGACGTGCTGTCGGCGTCGGCGTCGGCGTCGGCGAGGGCGGGTGCGGGTGCGGGTGCGGGTGCGGGTAAGGCAGTCATACCGAATAAATACCGAAGAAAAAGGGCGACGGAAAGAGCGAATTCGGGAAAACACGATGAGGAAAGGCTTAGAAAGGACTCCGAAAAGGCTGCCCGAATTCCCTACAGCAGGCGCAGCTGGAGCTCGGGGGCGAGCGGCGCGGGCAACGCGACGTCCTCGTCGGTATCGCCATCGTCCCGTCGGTATTCCCGCGTGGTCAGGCCGTACTTCCGGCACAGCCGTTCGATGACCTGCTGCAGTCCGGTGCGGTAGTTGTCGGCGGCGTACACGCTGTGGCGGTACGTGGCCTCGTACTTGGCCGAGAGCTCGGGAAAGTTCTCGCGGATCACGGGCAGATACCGTTTTCGCGAGGCGGAGCGAAGCCGCAGGGCACAGGCCCCGAGGCTCTTGGCGCCGGCCGCCGCCATCTGCTGCACGAGCGCCTCCAGCATGGCCGGCGCATCGGTGATCCCCGGCAGGACCGGCATGCAGTTCACACTCACCGCCAGCCCGGCGTCGGCCAGTCGTCGCACCGCCCGCAGTCGCGCCTCCGGCGTGGGCGCCCTGGGCTCCAAGCGCCGCGCCAGCTCACGATCGACGGTAATGAGCGAGACGTGCACCTGTACGGTGTGGCGCTCGGCCAGCCGCTGCAGCACCGCCACATCGCGGGTCACGAGCGGACTCTTGGTGATGATCACGATCGACAAGTCACGCGCGCTCAGCAACGACTCCAGAATCTCGCGCGTGACGTAAAAGCGCCGCTCGGCCGGTTGATACGGATCGGTGGCCGAGCCGATCACCACCGAGTCACCCGGGCGGGGTGAGCGCGACGACCGCAACGCCTCGCGGATGCGCGCGCCGGCGTGCTCCTTCACCAACACCCGTCGCTCGAAGGCCAGCCACGGCGGCATGGCGTTGGCGACCTCCCGCCCCACGTCGCCGGCCCGTTCGAGTGTCCAGCGATGCGTGTCGCGGGCGTAGCAGTAGGCGCAGCCGAACGCGCACCCCACGTACGGATTAATGGACCAGAAGCCCATGCCCGTGGCCGCCGGCGGATTGAAGATCCCACCCATCGGCGCCGCGTGGTATTGCAGGTCGGCCTGGGCCGAGAGCAGTCGGAGCGGATCGGGCGAGAGCGGGTCCGGCGAGAGCGGGTCCGGCGAGAGCGCCGGGGAAACGGGGAGAGTGGCGGGGCGCATACTGGATCCTGCCGAAGAAAACCCGAAAGCGCAAGACAACGTCGAATGTGTGATCTACGACCGTCAGATTCCATTCTCAGGCATTGTCCGCTACCGCGGTGCACCCTAGTCTAGAGAGACATGCCTGCTCTCTCTGACATCGAAATTCAGCGCAGCCTCGGCGCGCTCCCGGGTTGGTCTCGCAAAGGCGACACGCTCGTGAAGAGTTATCACTTCGCGACGTTCCCTGCGGGTGTGGCATTCATCAGCCAAGTGGCCGACGTCGCAGAAGCGATGCAGCACCACCCTGACATCGACATCCGCTATACCAAGGTGCACTTCTCGCTCAGCACACACGACGCGGGCGGGATCACCCAGAAGGATTTCGATCTCGCCCGCGCCATTGAGGAGCTGGCGGCGGCGTAATCTGCCGACCCGTTAGTTGATCTTCCGCAGCGTGACGCTGCCGTTCACCGTACTGGCGCGCAGACGCGTGGCGCCGTTCCCCACCGTCCCCCGCAAACGTCGCGGTGACAACGTGCCGGAAATCGTGATCGGAAAGTCCGTCGACACGCGTCCGTTCACGGTGGACAGTTCGAGCTGCGCGCCGAAGTTGGATGGCAACTCGATCGTGATGGCGCCGTTCACCGTTTCGTAGTCGAGATCGTCGGCGCTGCCCAGTGAGCCCATGGACACGGTGATGCTGCCGTTCACCGTTTTGGCGCGCACCGGACCGCCGGCGCTACGCGCCGTGATGCTGCCGTTCACGGTATGCGCATCCACCGCGTTATTCACGCCGGTCACTTCGACCCCGCCGTTTACGGTGGACAGATCGACCCGCACGCCGTCGGGCACACGCACGGTAAAGCGCACTGAGACGTCGTTGCGGTCGTTCCACTTGGCGCGGCGATCGGTGTGAATGCCGCTTTCGTCACAGCGCGAGTCTTGGCTGAACAGCGCGCACACGAGTACGTCGTCGCCGATGTTCTTCTGCTCGATGCGCACGTCTTCTGGATTGCCGCGGCGCCAGCGCTTTTCGGCGCTCACCTCCACTCGGCCGCTGGTGCTACGCTCTACCTGAATGCCGCCGTTGATGTTTTTGATCATGATCCGTCGCCCCGACGGGATGGTGCCCGACCAGGTAAACGCATTGTC
>JBBQAK010000058.1:0-13064 GCA_038316215.1 Gemmatimonadales bacterium
GATACCGTCCGTCTTATCGACGCGGTATTCCTGCGGGATCGCGTGCAACAGTTTACGATCCTGCGGGATCGCCATGGCGCGCGCCACTTCATTCACGCGATCAACGTCGGTGCGCATGATCTCGTTGCCGCTGATCGCCACGACGCCGGTCGAGCACATCGCGCGCACGTGCTCACCGGCGATGCCGACGTAGAGCGAGTCGGGCGTGACACCGGCCACGCGGCTGGCTTCTTCGACGGCCTTCCGGATGCTGTGCGTCGCCTCCTCGATGTCGGAGACGACACCGCGGCGCAGGCCCATCGTGCGGGTGTTCCCTACCCCGAGCACGCGCAGCGTCGGCGTGCGCGGCAGATCGCCGTGCACCGCCGCGACGATAGCGGTGGTGTGGGCGGTGCCGATATCGAGGGCGGCGACAATGGGTTCAGAAGTCATGGCTGTCTGGCGATCACCTGGTCACGGAAGCGGAGGTCGAGCTCCACCGCACGCAGATGATTCCGCGCGAGGTCCGCTTCCACAGGTAATATGTCCTTGAAGCGCGCTACGGTCACGTCGGAGGTCGTCCGTACGGTCACGCCGCCCATTTTGAAGCGCAATTCGTCGGTTCCGGCCCGTTCGCTGTGCGAGACACGGGCATAAAGTCGCGGCGCGTCCTTGCGCAGACCGTCCAACACGTGCAGGAGCGCACTGTCGGCGGTGGCGGCCACGGGGACGTCGAGCGGATAGCGCACCGGGTCGATGGGCAGTGGACGTCCGGTCGCATCGGCCGGCTCGAGTCGTCCCTTGCGGGGCACATACGCCACCGGCTCCCGCTCCACCACGCGGATGACCAGTGTTCCCGGAAGCTGCCGCTCGACGACCACCGACGCCACCATCGGATGCGCCCCAATGCGCTCCGCCAGTGGCTCCAATGGCTGCCACACCGACTGCAGCGTGTCCACTTTGAGGCGCGTGAGCAGCTCTGTGGGACGGGCATACCGCACGCCCTCGAAGACGACCCGGCGGGCGTGGAAGTAGTCGAGACGCGCGAGGGCCTTGGGGCCCCACCACGGTGCGCCCACCACCATACCGACGCTCAGCAGAAAGCCGAACGCGCGCAGCCAGCGCAGCCACGTGGGGCGCACCGCGGTCGGGGCCGCTTTCGCCGTTGCCTTCTTGGCCTTCGGCATGCCGGGATCGAACGCGACGGTCGCCATTACGCGCGCAACGCCTCGAGCAACTCGGGACCGGTCTTCGTAATGTCTCCGGCACCCATCGTGATCACCACGTCGCCCTCACGCACGATCGCACGCAACGCGGTCGCCGCCTCACGCCTCGGCCCCTGCCACTGCATGACGCCCGCGGGCACGCGGGCGCCGATGAGCGCCGACGTCACGCCCGGCTCTGGCGCTTCACGGGCGCCGTAGATATCGCACAGCAGGAGCACGTCGGCCGCGCCAAGCGCGTGGGCGAAATCCGCCTGCAGATCGCGCGTGCGCGAATACAGGTGCGGCTGAAAGGCGAGCACGAGACGACGCTCGGGGTACGCATGACGCGCCGCCGCGATGGTGGCGCGGACTTCGGTGGGGTGGTGCGCGTAGTCATCGACAACATCAATGCCCTGCACCGATCCCAAGCGCTGGAATCGGCGCTCGACACCGCGGAACTTCGCGAGCCCCGGCGCCATCTGCGCGACGGTGCAGCCGAGGGCGAGTCCCGCACCGAGCGCCGCCATCGCATTGCGCACGTTGTGCAGCCCCGGCACGGAGAGCTGCACCGGCCCGAGGTCTTCGCCATCGAAGCGCACCTGAAAGCGCGAGCCCATCGCGTCAAGCACCAGCTGGTCGGCCACGAGGCGCGCGTCACGGGCATGCGTGGACGGCGCCGTGCCGGCTGCGGTGGCACTATACGCGATCACCTCGTGACGAGACGCGATGCGTAGCGCCATCGCCCCGTCGTCATCGGCGCAGCGCACGACGACGCGCGCGGGCGCGAGATATTGTTCGAAGGTGCGCATAATGTCGTCGAGGTCGCGATAGATGTCGAGATGATCCGCTTCGACATTGAGCACGACGGCGACCGCAGGATCGAGCGCCAGGAACGAGCGGTCGTACTCGTCCGCTTCCACCACGTAGGTGTCACCGCCGAGCAGGAGATTGCCGGCCCAGAGTTCGACCCGTCCGCCGACCACGCCGGTGGGCTCGCGACCGGCGGCGGTGAGCGCTTCCGTCGTCATCACCGTCGTCGTGGTCTTGCCGTGCGTGCCGGCAATGCCGACCAACGTTCCACCGCTCACCGCATCCGCGAGTGCCTCGGCGCGACGCACCAGCGGAATACCGGCCGCACGCGCGGCGATCATTTCCGGATGGGACGCCGCGATCGCCGACGAGTACACCACGGCGCGCGCACCGCGCACCAGTGCAGCGTCATGCGCGGCGACGGCGATTCCGTAGCGTACGAGATCGGGGGCACCGGCGGGATTGGCATCGGTCCCCTGAATGCGCACGCCCCGACGGGCAAGCAGCTCCGCGAGCGCGCTCATGCCGGCGCCGGCAATCCCGATGAAATGGACGGGACGCGGGTCGGTGCGATCGAGCAGGATGGCGGCCGTCAACGACGGAGCGCGGGCGCCGGATTCGGCGGTATCGGGGCGTGCAGACGGCGCAGACATGCGTTCAATATGGCGACCAGATCAGCCGATCCCCACCGTCTCCACGCCAAGGGTCAGGATGACCGAACGTGCGATGTCGGCCGCCGCACGGGGACGGGCTCGCTGCAACGCGGCCGCGTGCATCGCAGATCGTGTGGCGGGATCGTCGCGTAACGAACGGACGGCGGCATCGAGTGTCGCCACGGTAAAGTCACGCTGCGGCACATAGCGGGCGGCACCCGACGCCTGCGTGGCCTCGGCGTTGTGCGTTTGATGATCCTGTGCGGCGGTCGGGAGTGGGACTAACAGCGACGGGATGCCCCAGGCACACAGTTCCGCGATCGTCATGGCGCCGGCGCGTGTCACGGCGAGATCGGCGGCCGCATACGCCTCGGCAATCGGCGCGAGATACGGGCGCACCCGCACCAGTCCCGATTCACGATCGAGATACGCGACCGCCTGTTGCTTCCCGGTGGCCCAGATCAACGCGACGCCGCTCGGCAGTCCCTGCTGCGTCCAGGCGGCGACCACGTCGTTCAGCGCACGCGCGCCCTGACTGCCGCCCACGACGAGCACCACGAACGCGTCGTCGGGAAATCCCCACCTTCGACGCGCGTCGATGCGAGACGGCGCGGTGGCCGGCGGTGGCTCAATCGGACATCCCAACGACAGCACTTGTGTATTCGCGCCCACCGTGAGCCGGTTCGCGGCTTCTTGAAATCCGAGGAATAACGACCGTGCACCTTTGGCGAACGTGCGTGTGGTCAGTCCGGGATGCGAGTCGGGCTCATGCAGCATCGTGGGGACGCCATGGGCACGCCCCCAGGCCAGCGCTACACCCGCGGCGTAGCCCCCGGTGCCGATCACCGCGCGCGGCGCATGCGACGCCGCCAACCGCGTGATCTCACCCCACGCACCGACCGCGCCGACGATCGTGCGCCAGTTCTTCCACGGCGCCTGACGATACAGCGGATGCAGATCGAGCAGCGTGTACGCAAACTCGGTGGTCGGCAGCACGTCGCGCTCGATGCCGCGTTTGGCGCCGATAAAATGCGGCTCGATGTTCGGCGCCTGCTCCACCAGAGCCCGGGCGATCGCCAGTCCGGGATACAGATGTCCGCCGGTGCCACCGCCGGCAAAGAATACCCGTGTCGTGGCCGGGCGCATCATGCCATCGAGACCAGTGGATCAGTGGCGGTGGCACCGTACACCCGTTCACGATCACTGCCGATGTTCACGAGGATACCCGTCATCGCCAACGTCAGCACGAGATTGGAGCGTCCGTACGACACGAAGGGCAACGTGAGGCCGGTGTTGGGCAGCAACCCGATCACCACGCCCAGGTGGATAAACGCCGTAAACACCGTGACGAATGTGATCCCGATGGCGAGCAGCGCCGTGAACGGACTTCGGGCCTGCCTGGCAATCCGGAATCCGAGCCAACCGTACAACGCGAAGGCCAGTGTGATTCCGCCCAGTCCAAGGAAGCCGAACTCTTCACCCACGACGGAGCCGATGAAATCGTTGTAGGCGAGGGGAAGCCATCCGCGCTGCTGATTCCCCTGACTGAAGCCGACACCGACCACGCCGCCCGACCCAACCGCGACGAAGGACTGGTACTGCTGGTCGCCGGTGGCCGAACGCGTCGTTGACTCCTGCTCTTTCGCGAGAAAGCTCTGTACGCGTTTGCGCACGTACGGATTCTGAGACGCCTGAAAGCCGATCAGCAACAGGCCCACGGTGCCGAAGAGCAAAAAATGCGACACGCGCGCACCGCCCACAAACAGCAGCACCGCCATGATGAGACAAAACATCATGGCGACGGAAATGTCGGGCTCGAGAATCGCAAGCAGACTGAGTGCGCCGATGACCACTGCGAACGGCATGAGCCCTTTGCCGAGCTGCTTGACCGCAGCGCCCTTCTTCACGAGCAGCATCGGCGTCCACACCAACACGGCGAACTTGGCGAGTTCGGACGGTTGAATCGACCCGTTGAACAGATAGCGTCGCGACCCGTACATACTCTTTGAGATCGCTTCCGTGCCCGGCAAGATGACGATGAGCATGAGCAGCAGACTGATACCCATGATGTGCCACGCGTACCGTCGCCAGATCTCCGCATCGATTTTCGCACAGATCGCGAACGTGACCACACCCACGACTACGCCCGTGAATTGACGCAGCACGAAGAAATGTCCGGGGCTATTCGCCGAGATCGCCTGCAATGCGCTGGCACTGTACAGCACGGCCAGTCCGAAGGCCACGAGCACGGCGGTCACCAGCAGCAGCGCACGCGCCTCGAGCGACATGCGCCAGCGCTCACGCGTCCCCGACATCGTCGCCCCCATCGTACCGCTCACGGCGCGGCATCCGAACGAACGCTCGCGAGTCGCGCGAACTCCCGACCACGCTCTTCGAAGTTGTCGAACATGTCGTAGCTGGAACAGGCCGGAGACAACAGCACCACGTCTCCCGCCACGGCGAGGGCACGCGCCCGCTGCATGACCTGCTCGAAACTGTCCGTACCGCAGTGCTCGACCATGACCTGTCCATGTAGCGGCGCTTCCAGATCGCCGGTGATCAGCGCGCCGGCCTCGCCATACGCGAGCACGGCTTTCGCGGTTCGCAACAGCTCGGGAACAAGCGACGTATACGACTCACCCTTGTGGCGTCCACCGAGCAATACGATGGTGGGGCGCGTCATGCTGGCCAGCGCCACGTTGGTGGAGTCGATGTTCGTGGCCTTCGAATCGTTCAGCCACAGTATACCGTTACGATCGACCACCGGCTCGAGCCGATGCGGCAGCGCACCGAATGTCGCGATGGCTTTCGCCAGCTGCGCACGAGCCGAGGGGAGGCGATGCAACGGATCGACCGCCATCACTGCGAGCAACGCCGCCAGTGCGTTGGCGACATTGTGATCGCCCACCAGTGCGAGCTGGTCGCGCGCCACAAGTGGTTCGCCGAACACGTGCAGCATGCCGGAATCGCGATGGTAGGAGCCCTCGACATCGGTGCGATGCAGGGAGAAGCGGTGCCATTGCCCGGGGATCCCGGCCACCAGCGCATCGACATCGGGACTGTCGGCCGTCGTCACCCACTGCGATGTCAGCACCGCGTTCGAGAAGAGCCGCCTCTTGTCCGCATAGTACTCGGCCGTGCTGGCGTACCGATCGAGATGATCCGGGCTGAGCGTGGTGAGCACACCAACATCGGGCATGATGCCGGGCGTGTCGTGTAACTGGAACGACGACAACTCGAGCGCCGCCCACGCCGGCGGCGCTTTCATGAGGGCAAGCTCGGAAACCGGCGTACCGATGTTTCCCACGTCGGCGGCGTCATGCCCCAGGGCGCGCAGCAGATGTCCGACGAGCGCCGTTGTGGTCGTCTTGCCGTTGGTGCCAGTGACGGCGATGTAGCGCAGCGCCGGCTGCAAGCGCAGCGCGACTTCGACTTCGCTGACCACCGGCACGCCGGCACTGAGAGCGGCACGGATCGGCGGCGCGGTGGGCGGAATGCCCGGGCTGACGACCAGCACGGAGCAATGCGCAATACGCTGCACGTTGTGTACGCCGATATCCACGCTAGCGCCTTCGCGCTCGAGCATCACCCCGGCGCTGCGCACCGCTTCCGATTTCGACGCATCCGAGGCGTACACCGACAGCCCCGCTGCGCGGAGCAGGCGCGTCGCGGCGATACCACTGCGGGCGAGGCCGACGACGGCGAACTCTCCCCGTCGCTCGGCGAGCCGTCGCGCGACGATCGACGCGAGATCCTGCGGGAGGCGTGCGTCACCCATGCGTGCGCTCCGTCAACGCAGTTTGAGCGTGCTGAGCGCGAGAATCGCGCAGAGAATACCGATGATCCAGAAGCGGATGACGACCTGCGTCTCCGGCCAGCCGGAGAGTTCGAAGTGATGATGCAACGGGGCGCGCTTGAACACGCGATTCCGCTGCGCGTACTCCAACCCGTACCGCTTCTTCCGGTACTTGAACACGGTCCGCTGCAGGATCACCGACACGGTCTCCGCCACGAACACCGCGCCGACGATCAGCAGCAGAAACTCGCTCTTGAGCAGAATGGCGATCGCCCCCAGCGCCCCGCCGAGCGCGAGCGAGCCGGTGTCCCCCATGAAGACCTGCGCCGGATGCGCGTTGTACCACAGGAAGCCGATGCACGCGCCAACCACCGCCGCGCAGAACACCGTGAGTTCACCGGCGCCGCGCATGTAGAAGATCTGCAGATACGCACTCGTATCGACGCGGCCGGCCACATACGCAAACAGGCCGAGGGTGAGCACGGCGATCGCCATCAACCCGGCGGCCAGTCCATCGAGGCCGTCGGTGAGATTCACCGCGTTGCTGAAGCCGGTGAGAATGAATGTGACCCACGGGATGTACACCCACGCCGCCCACGCGACCGCCGGCACCACCAAGATGTACTTGAAGAACGGCAGCGTCGTGCTAGCGCCGGGAAGCGTGGACACCGGAAAGAGGAGCAGAATGAGCCCAAGTCCAAGTCCGCAGGTGATCTGGCCGGCAAGTTTGTACCGCTCGACCAGCCCTTCGTTTTTCTTCCCTTCCCGCTTCTGCCGCAGCTTCAGGTAGTCATCGAGAAACCCGATCATCCCCATCCACGCGGTGACGGCCATGGCCAGCAACACGTAGCGATTACTCAGGCGCGCCCACAACAGCACCGGAACAAAGGTGGCGGCCAGGATGATGAGGCCGCCCATCGTGGGCGTCGTTCCCTTTCCTGCGTGCGAGTCGGGTGTGCCCTCGCGCACCACCTGATGCACGGCCATGGCGCGGAGCCGGCGAATGATGACCGGGCCGAACACGAACGTGAGCAGCAGCGCCGAGACGAACGCGGCGGCCGACCGGAACGTGATGTAATTGAGCAGGTTCAACACGCGGACATCGCGCGCCAACGGCTGGAGCAGATAGTAGAGCACTAGGCCGTCGCCCAGGTCGAAAGCGTGGGAACGAGCCGCTCGAGACGCATCCCGCGGGAGCCCTTGAGCAGCACGATGGCATTCCGTTCGAGCCGCGGTTCAATGAGCGGCCACATCGCGTCGAACTCCGGCGTCACGACCACGCGCGCATCAGTCGGCGCGACCTCGTGAAACGCCGCCGCGAAGTCACCGACGCCGACGATCAGGTCGGCCCCGGACGCCAGCGCCGCCGCTGCCACGTCGCGATGCTGCTGCGCCGACTGCGCTCCGAGCTCACGCATCGTCCCGAGAATCGCGACCCGTTGTTGACCGGAACCAACCCGACCGAGCAGTTCGAGCGCAGCGCGCATCGACGCCGGATTGGCGTTGTAGGCATCGTTGATGAGCACGAGTTGGCCGTGCTGCTCCCACGCGCCGCGCATGCTGGGCACTGGCATCTCGGCCATACCGGCCGCCGCGTCGGCCATCGGCACACCGCAGGCGCCGGCGGCCGCGATGGCCAGCATCGCGTTCGCGGCCTGATGCGCACCGCGCAGCGGCAGCGCGAAATGCACGCCCTCGACCTCGAGCCACGGGCGTCCCTCGGCGTCGAGTCCCCACGCCGCGGGCGTTACCGTGGCTTGCTCAAGACCCGCCGAGAGCACCGTCGTGGCGCGCGCTTTGGCCACGTCCATGACTTCGGGATGGGCGGACGGCACGATGGCGAGCGCCACGCGATGAAAGATCTCGCTCTCTTCGCGCAACACCCCAGCCAGATCACCGAACCCTTCCAGATGCTCTTCACCGATGGACGTGAGCACCGCGATGTCGGGTTCCGTGATGTCTCGCAACATGGCGACTTCGCCCGGCGTGTTGGTGCCTACCTCGATGATCGCGATGTCGGCATCCGACGGAATGGCCAACAGCGTGAGGGGAACGCCGATGCGGTTGTTGAGGTTGCCGTTGGTGGCGTGCACCACCAGCGTGCGCGCGAACGCGGCCTTCAGCAGTTCCTTCGTGCTGGTCTTGCCGTTCGAGCCGGCCACTGCGATCACGCTGCGCCCCCAGGCGCGGCGCCACGCGGTGGCGAGCTGCCCGAGGGCGACGAGCGTATCAGGCACGACGTAGGTGGGCACGCCGAGTCCAGCAGCCTTGGTGGCGTCGCTCACGACGAACGCGGCGGCGCCGGCATCGCGGGCGGCGGCCAGAAAATCGTGCGCGTCAAAGTGTTCGCCAACGAGCGCCACGAACACGTCGCCACGAGAGATCGTCCGCGTGTCGGTACAGACACCAGCCAGCGGACGTGGGATCCGCGGGCCGGTCCCAAGCGCATCGGCCACGCGCTCGAAGGTCCAGTACGGATGCGCGTGGTCGGGTGCGACAGCGGGAATCGCGCTGAACGCGGTGCCGGCAGTGGAGAAAGCGGTCACGCAGAATAGGGCGGACTGTTGGGAAGGACAGCCGGCATCGCGGCCATGAGTTCGCGTACGATTTCGCGCTCGTCAAACGGATACGACGTCGTACCTCGAATCTGATAGGTCTCGTGCCCCTTGCCGGCCAGCACCACCACATCGTGCGGTGTGGCGATTCGGAGCGCGTGGGCAATCGCGTCGCGACGGTCGACGATCCGGACATGATCACGCCGCGTCATGCCTGCCTCAATGTCGTCGAGAATTCGATCAGGATCTTCGGTGCGCGGATTGTCGCTGGTCACGATCGCCACGTCAGCCAACGCCTCGGCAATACGTCCCATCTCAGGACGCTTGCCACGATCGCGGTCGCCGCCGCAGCCGAAGAGCACGATCAGGCGGCTGGCCGATCCATCATCCTGCCGCGTGAACGGACGTACGGCGCGGAGCGCGCGATCGAGCGCATCGGGCGTATGCGCGTAGTCACGCAGCACGGTGGGTGCCGTATGCAATCGTTCGAGACGACCCGGCACTTGCGGCGCCTCCGACAATCGCTGCGCGACATCGGCGATCGGCATGCGCAAGGCCAGCGCAGCGGCCGCAGCGCCCAGGGCGTTGGCAACGTTGAAGTCGCCGATAAGCGGCAACGACACCGACTGCGCGCCGTGCGGCGACACCAGGAGGAAACGGCTGCCGTCGCTCGTGAACGTGACATCGCGCGCCGAGATGTCGGCCCCTGACTCGCTGCCGAAGGTCCACGACGTCGGCGCGTTGCTCACCCCGCGCCACGACGGATCGTCGGCATTGAAGAGGGCTACGCCATCGCGCGCCAGCAATCCCACCAACCGCAACTTGGCGGCACGATACGCCTCCATCGTGCCGTGATAGTCGAGATGATCGCGCGTGAGATTGGTGAACACGGCTGCCGCGAACGAGAGGCCATCCACCCGCCGCTGATCGAGCGAGTGCGACGACACCTCCATCGTGACCGTGCGCACGCCGCGATCGAGCAGTTCCCGCAACAAGCGCTGCAACTCCACGGGGCCCGGCGTGGTGAGTCCGCTCCCACCGGGCAGCGCCACGCCGTCGCTGCCAAGTAGCACGCCAAGGGTGCCGATCGACGCAGCAGGTCGGGCTGGCGAGTCAAGCAGATGACGCAGCAGGCCAACGGTGGTCGTCTTGCCGTTGGTACCGGTCACACCCACGAGCGTGAGTTCGCGCGCCGGCCAGCCATGGAACGCCGCGGCGGCCACGGCCGCCGCCCGTCGCCCATCGCGTACGACGATCGCCGGGAGTTCAGCCGCCGCGGCGGCGGCGGCGCCATCAGCGGCGTCTTCCACCAGCGCGAGCGCGGCACCACTGGCCTTGGCCGACGTCAGCCAGGCATGACCGTCCTGCACGGCACCCTTCACCGCAATGAACGCTGCGCCCGCGGTCACCCGACGACTGTCGTCGATCACGTCGCTCACCGTGGCCGGCAGATCGCGCTCCGCCGACACCAGCAAGCCGGCATCGCGCAGGGCATCGAGCAAGTCCGACACCTTCACCAATCGCGACGTCGCACTCACTTGGCCGACTCCATACGCGGTATCTCGAGTTGCACCGTGCTGCCCAAGCGCAGCATGGTGCCGGCGGCGGGACGGGTCCGCACGTCGGACCCACGCGCGATGCTCACCTGAAAGCCGGCCGCGTACAGTGTCCGCGTGGCCTGCCGCGCATCGAGTCCGAACACCGATGGCACCGAGCGAACGACGGGTTCGTCTCGGACGACCGCCTTCGGCGCCTTGAACGGGAGGGCGACGACCACGCGCGAGGCGGCCGGCGCCGGTTCCGCTTTGGGCGGAGGTGGTGCCAACAACGAATCACGACGCAACGAGTCGCGCGTCGCGAGCGCTATCGCCTTTTCTGATTTGGGCTTCGCCACGGGCACTGGCATCGCCTTCGCGACCTCCGCCAGCGCGTTGCGATCGAGCGCGGAATTGCGGGTCGCGAGCGCGGCCTGCAGGATCCCGTTTACCAGACTGCCCGACACGATCCCGCCGTAGTACGTCCCTCGGGGATCGATGATGCGCGCGACGAGCACGTACTGCGGCGCCTGCGCCGGGAACATGCCGGCGAAGGTCGCGTTGTACTTCCCCTCGAGATACCGGCCGTTCTCGCTGCGTCGCGCGGTACCCGACTTACCGGCCACATCGAAGGTGGCCAATTCGGCGGCTGTGCCGGTGCCGCTGTCCACCACCGACGCGAGGAGTCCACGCATGGCCTGCGCGGTCTTGGCCGTGAGCACGCGACGCACTACGCGGCGCTCATGTCGGTAGACCGTCGCCCCCTGCGCGTCGCGCACTTCCTTCACCAGCGCCGGCTGCAACAGTTCACCACCGTTCGCGATGGCGGCATACGCGAGCGCAATCTGCAGCGGCGTGGCCAGCACTTCGTAGCCGATCGCGACCGCCGTTTGCGTACTGCCGCTCCAGCGCGCCGGCACCAACAATGAACCGCGCGACTCCGCGGGGTACGGCACGCCGGTGT
This sequence comes from Gemmatimonadales bacterium, assembly GCA_038316215.1. Taxonomy (GTDB): domain Bacteria; phylum Gemmatimonadota; class Gemmatimonadetes; order Gemmatimonadales; family Gemmatimonadaceae; genus Gemmatimonas. The sequence goes on from JBBQAK010000058.1 coordinate 11,498, forward strand.
ACGAGCCGAAGCCGAAATCGCGCAAGGCCTCGAACTCTTCGCGCGGTGTCAGGCGCAGCGCCAGTTTGGCGGTGCCGATATTGCTCGAGAAACGGATCACATCGCGCACCGGCATCTGCGCCGCCTTGTGCTCGTCGGTGAGCGCCCGTTTGCGACCGGGCAGCATCGCGCTGCCGTTTTCGGTGTTGATGATCTCGTTCGGCGTGGCCTTTCCCATATCGAACAACCGCGACACGAGAAACGGCTTCATGACGGAGCCGGGCTCGTAGGCCAGCGCCATCGGCGTGCTGGTGTTCGCCGGCTTGCCGTCGCGCACGCCGGCCAGCGCGAGCACGGAACCATCGCGGGGATCGAGAATCACGACATCGCCGCCCGTGCCGCCGGTGCGAACCAGCGCCCGCCTGAGCTCGTTCTCGGCGATCTCCTGCAGCGCCTGATTCACGGTGAGCGTCACCGTGTGTCCTGGAAGCGCGTCGACGCTGGCCAGTTCCGGCGACTCCACATAGCCGGCCTTCGGATCCTTGACGACGGCCCGACTGCCGTCCTGGCCACGCAGGAACGGGTCGAGTTCCAGTTCGATGCCGCCCACCGGTGACTCGTCCGCGTCGACCGCACCGAGCACGCCGCGCAGATTGTCGCTGGCCGAGTTGATCCGACGGCGCACCCGCTCGACGTGCACACCGGGCAAGCCGGCAAAGCGCTCCACATCGGACGGCAGGTAGAGCTTGGGCAGCGAAACCCACTTCTGGTTGGTGTCGAGCGCTTTGCGAATTTGCGACTCGGGCACCGACAAGGCACGCAGCCCCGTGCGAAGCACGACGCGCGTTTTCACGAGCGGGTCACCGCGCTTGGCGTTCTTGCGGCGCACATCACGTATCTCGCGCGGTGCGATGCTGAGCTTCACCTGCTCGCGTGATTCCACCAGCACCGTGCCGGTGGCATCGGTAATGGCCCCGCGTAGCGGCTTCACCGTCTGCTGATCCACGTGCTGTCGATCGGCCACGCGCAGCCAGGTGTCGTGCTCCACGATCTGCAGCTGAACAGCACGGGCCAGAATCGCGGCCGCGAACAACACGAGGCCACCGTGCACGAGCATGGAGCGCGCCCGACTGACGGTGGCCGGCGTGGTCGTCTCGTCGGACACGGTCGGTGACGCGTGCGCGGCGGTTTCTCGAATAGGTCCGAACATCATGCGTGCATCATCAGCGTGACGCCGAGTCTGGTGCGGCGGAATCCAGACGTACGGGCTCAGCAAACATCGAATCGGAAAGCATGCGGGTTTGCGCGTCGGTGGCCACGTGCAGTCCCAAACGGCGCTCAGCCTCGCCGATCACGCGACTACGAGCCATGGCGCTCCGGATGTCGCGATCAAGCGTGGTCTTCTCAGAAACGAGCGCACGCTCGCGATCGGCCAGCCGTCGCATATCGCGCGCGGTAGCCACGCCGACGCTGCGACGCCACACCACGACCGACGCCACCACCACGAACACAGCCAACCCGATCGCGATCCAGGCGCGACCCTTGAGCGGACCGCGCGAGGAACGACGCGAGGTGCGTTTCGTGGAGG
>JBBQAK010000068.1:0-12720 GCA_038316215.1 Gemmatimonadales bacterium
CGCTGACCGAGCGCGAGCGTGGTGACCTGCTGATTGCCCTGGCTGGCGGCGAGCGAGAAATCACCAGCGAATTCGTAGGGGCGCTTGGGCGCGTCCTGCGCGTGGGCAATGGTTGACGTGACGGTCGCGACAGCGAGCACAACGAGCGCAGCCCGCAGGACCCTCGCACGAGACGTTCGGGATGATACAGCCGATACAGACATGGGATACTGGCAAAGGTGATGGGATGAACGCACTAACCGATCCAGCTCCACACCATGCCGCCGAGACACGCCAGCACGAGCGCAAAACTGATCCAACCGCGGATGCGCGCGCCCGATGACGAACGCGCCTCTCCCATAATGTCAGCATTCCCCGCCAATAGCAGCAAGGCCGCGATGTGGAGCGGCAGAACGGCCGCATTAACTACCTGACTGCTGTAGATCAGTGGAATGAGCGGGAGGCCGGGCAGCGCGACGACACTGACGCCCGCGACGGTGAGCCCCACGAAGGCGGCATAGAACCAATGAAAATGCTTCGAATCGAGGTCCAGCGACGCCGGCTCCCCGACCCCTTCCGCGATCGAATACGACGTCGCAATCGGCACGATCGCCGCCGCCAACAAGGACGAGCCCAAGAGCCCAACCCCGAAAAAGAGCGTTGCGAATGATCCCGCCAGCGGACGCAATGCGGCCGCTGCGTCGCCCGCGTCAACGATGTGTACGCCCGCTTTGTGTAGCGTCGCCGCGCACGCGACCGCGATAGCGATCCCGACGATGCCCGTGAGCAGGGAGCCCACGATTACGTCCACCCGTTCCCAGCGGAGCGAGGCCAGCGTGATCTTCTTGTCCACGGCGTACGACTGAATGAACGCCAACCCCCACGGGGCCAGCGTGGTGCCAAGCGACGCGGCCAGCGCCACCCACCCGTCGCGGCTCAGAGGCATGCGTGGCACCAGCGCGCCGGTTGCGACGTCAGACCACACCGGCCCCGCGAGCACGCCGTCCACGATATACAGCGCCAAGGTGGCCGAGATGGCCAGCAACACACGCTCCACGCGTGCGAACGATCCCAGCACCACCACCAGCGTGATGAGCGTTCCAGCGGAGATCGCGCTCAACCACGGGGGCAGACCGATCAGCGAACCCGCGGCGGCTACACCCGCATACTCGGCGCAAATCGTGCCAAAGTTGGCGAACAACAACCCGACCACCGCCGCGTAACCCCAGCGATGGCCCCATCGCTCGCGCACCACCGCCACGAAACCTTTGCCCGTGGCCGCACCGACGCGCACGGCCACGAGATGGAACTGTACCAACAAGACGGTCGACGCCGGAATGATCCAGAGCAGCCGATAGCCGTGTTCCGTGCCGAGGATCGAGTAGGTCGTGATGCCCGCCGGATCGTCGTCGGACAGTCCGGCGAGCAATCCGGGCCCCAGGACCGCGAGGACGGACGCCAAGGCGCTCGCCCCAGCCAGCCGCATCGCGGCGAAGCGCGCAGTGATACCCCGCCGATGGTGTGCGACGGCGTTGACAGGAACACGCGTGACGCGGCGTTTCACTCCTTGGTGGTGCCTGTCGGTTTGCGGTTATCGGGCACGAAATGATCGCGCGCCGGCATGCGCACGGTGCGGAGCGTGCCGGCATTGAGCGTGACCGTATCCGGAATGATGGCATTGGCCGACAGCAGGTACGCGGTCACCGCATACACGTCGTCGTTGGTCATCGAACCCGGCGTGGCAAACGGCATCGCGCGCTTGATGTAGTCGAAGAGCGTGGTCGCGTACGGCCAGTAGTTGCCGATCGTTTTGGTTTTGTTGGTGGTCGCGAACTGGAACTCCGGCTTCGGGGATCCGGCGGAATCGCGCCCCACGAGCCTCGGGAACGTGGGCAGTCCTTCGCCCTTCGGTCCATGACATTGCGCGCATTGCGCCGCGTACACGACCGCGCCACGCGTCACCGATCCGTTTCCGTCGGGAAGCTCCAACCCATCGGAACCAACGTCCTGATTCATGACCGCAATGACGGAATCAGCGGCAGGATGACCCAGCGCATACAACTGACCGGCGCCGGGACCACCGGGCACCGCACCCGCATCGTACGACGTGAACGAGGCGTTGGATGACGCATTCATCGCCTCGTTGGGTGGGCTCGACGTGCCTGAACAACCGGCGAGTGCGAGGGCGACGAACAGATAGGCGACGTGCACGGTGCGCATGATCAGGTCTCTCCGAAGAAGGTGACGGCACCGCTGCGATCGACCTTCCAGCCGATGATCTGATTGTAGTGATAGTCGGTATACACACCACGCTCGGCGACCATCGCGGTGCGCGTGGGCTGCACGTAGCCGGCGTCGTCGGTGGCGCGACTGAGCAGCACCGCATCGGCGCCCTGCCAATTCCACATGTACTGAAAGCGGACCGTCGACTTGGGCTGCGGCGTGTTCAGGAGCTCCGCATCATGCCACGTGGCACCCTCATCGACACTTACCTCCACGCGGGTGATGCGACCACGGCCGCTCCAGGCCAGCCCATTCACGCTGTGCCATCCGGGAGCCGTGATCGTATTCGGGTAGCAGGGTGCCGTGATCACCGACTTGGCGTCGATCTCGAACGTGAAAATGCGCGCGGTACCGTCGGGCATCGGGTCGGTGTACTTCGACGTTTCCCATCGTGTCATCCACGGCTGGGTGCCGAGCTCGAGACGACGGAGCCACTTCACATTGCTGTTGCCTTCGAAGCCAGGGAGGAGCAAGCGCATCGGGTAGCCCTGCGCGGGCCGCAGCGGCTCGCCATTCTGCGCCCACACGATCATGGCGTCATCCCATGCCTTCGCGATTGGGATCGAGCGCGCCAGCTTGCAGGCATCTCCACCCTCAGCGAGAAACCACGTCGCGTTGGGCTGCACACCGACTTCGCGAAACAGTGTAGCCAGCGGTACGCCGGTCCACTCGGACGTGCTGAAGAGACCCGCGAGTGGTTGTGGCGTGGTGTCGGGCTTGGGATCGCGATACCCGGCGCCCCCGTTGCCTGAACACTCGATGAAGTACGTGCGCGTGATCTGCGGGAATCGTTTGATGTCGCTCACGGTGAACGACATCGGGTGCTCCACGAGCCCGTGAATCGTGAGCGTGTGCCGCTCGGGGTCGAGCGTGGGAATCCCGGCGTGATGTCGCTCGAAGTGCAGATCGGACGGCGTGATCGTGCCGGTGAGATCCTGCAGTGGTGTTCGCGAACTCCCCACGGGCGTGCCGTTGGGGATGCGCGTGGGCGCGAAGTACTCCGAGCGGGCGCCGAGCGCGGCGGTGGGGGAGCCGGGCATGGCGGTGGCGTCGAGCGGCGCCACGGGACGCGGGGGGGGAGGGGGTGGCGGGGTCGCCGCGCCGCGCTGTCCTTCAGCGGCGAGGGGGAGTCCAGCCAGGGCGGCACCGCCGAGGAACCCGGCGGCGCCAGCAAGCAGGTCACGACGAGAGAGGTCGGTCATGGCGCAAAACTACTGCCCAATCAGCGTCCCGGCTGGGGGACGATGCGGAGATAGGGCTTGGGCTCCTGCCATCCGTCCGGATAGATCGTCTTGGCCTCTTCGTTGGAGACCGACCCGGCGATGATCACGTTGTCGCCATTCTGCCAGTTCACCGGCGTAGCCACCCGGTACTTGGCCGTGAGTTGCATCGAGTCGATCACGCGCAGGATCTCGTCGAAATTGCGTCCGGTCGTCATCGGGTACGCCAGCAGCAGCTTGATCTTCTTGTCGGGTCCGATCACGTACACGGTGCGCACCGTCTGGTTGTCCGCCGCCGTCCGCCCGTCACAGTTGTCACCGGCTTCTTCAGGAAGCATGTCGTACAACTTCGAGACCGCGAGCGTGGTGTCGCCGATCATCGGGAACTCGACCACGGAGCCCTGCGTCTCTTCGATGTCCTTTGCCCACAGGCCGTGCTTATCGATCGGATCGACCGAGAGTCCGATCACTTTCACGTTCCGCCGTTCGAACTCCGGCTTGAGCTTGGCCATGTAGCCGAGTTCGGTGGTGCAGACCGGGGTAAAGTCCTTCGGGTGGGAGAAAAGGATGCCCCAGGAATCGCCGAGCCACTCGTGGAAGTGAATCGGACCCTGCGTCGTGTTCGCGTGAAAGTCGGGAGCGGTTTGACCGATACGCATGGTGACGGTTGGTGAGGGGGATGATACAGTGGCGCGGTCGCCTATTCCTGGAACAGATATCGGAAGAAGCGTTCCGGCGCCGTCAGGAAATCCCGCGTGATTCGAAAGTGATCGGTATCCCGATAGTCTACCTGCTCGATCACACCGCCGTCGAGACTCAGCACCGTGGCCCCGGGAAACGCCAACAGCATCGGCGAGTGTGTGGCGATGATGAACTGTGCTTCGCGAGTGACCGTGAGTCGATGCAGGATTTGCAGGAACGCCAGTTGTCGTTGCGGTGACAACGCCGCTTCCGGTTCATCGAGAAGAAACAGTCCGTCATCGAAGCGATGCTCGAACAGCGAAAGAAACGCTTCGCCGTGCGACTTCCGATGCAATGATTCACCGCCATAGCGCGCGAAGTTGCTGTCCAGCGACTCTAAAGTCGTGGCGAAATTGAAGAACGTTTCGGCCCGCATGAAGAACCCCTCGGTCGTGCGCTGACGCCAGCCCAGACGAAGCGCACGGCCGAGTTCGGAGCCGTCGGCGTTTTCGGCAAACTGATGATCGCGGTTGCCGCCCTGCGCACCGAAGCCCACGCTCCAGGCCAGCGCTTCGAGCAGGGTCGACTTACCCGATCCGTTTTCGCCAACCAAAAACGTGACCGGCGTCGTGAACTCGATCGCCAGGTCGTGCTGGAGCAGCGGGATCTCGAAGGGATGCACGCCGGGTTGCACGCGCTCCTCGCGCAATTCGAGGTGCGTCAGAAAAGGACTGCCAGGAGTGCCACGCATAGAAGAAGTGTGGTGGGATGGCCTGTCGTGGGGCAATCGCAATACGGCTGAGCTAGCTTGTCCTTGCCCGTTCCGGTGTGAACTTCACACCACGACAATGACGGCTGACGTTATCAGGACACCCGACGGCCAAAGTAAGGAGCTTCGCGCATGGCACGAGTACACCCGCGCATCACGCAGGCGATTGCCCTCACCGGCATCGCCATCGTGGGCATGGCGACGGCGCGGTATGACGCACCGCTGGCGGCACAGGATGCGGCGCCCACGTTCACGAAGGACGTGGCCCCGATTCTGTACAAAAATTGCACCACCTGTCATCGGCCGGGTGGGCTCGGTCCGTTTTCGCTGCTCGATTACGACAGCGCGAAGGCCAACATCGACGACGTGCGCGACGCCGTGAGGTCTGGGTATATGCCGCCGTGGCATGCGGAAGGTCCGCACGGCACGTTCCGCAACGATCGGCGACTGTCCGACCTCGAGAAGTCGACGATCGTGCGGTGGATCGACGCCGGCGCCAAGAAGGGCGACGAAAAGAAAGCGCCATCAAAGCCCGTGTACGCCACTGGCTGGGAGATCGGCACGCCCGACGCGATCGTCTCGATGACGGAAGACTTTACCGTGCCGGCGGAGGGCACCGTGGAGTATCAGTACTTCGAGATGCCCACCAACTTCACCGAAGACAAGTGGGTGTCGGCCATCGAGTTCATGCCTGGCGCGCGTGAAGTCGTGCACCACGTGCTGGTGTACGCGAAGGTGCCGCCGGGTGCGGCTCCTGCGGCGAACGCGGCTCCCGCGGCGCCGCTACCGCCGGGTGCCGCTCGACCGAAGCCGCTGTTCGTCCGCAAGCCGCAGTACGATCCGCCCGAGGATCCGCCGCGCGTCGATACCAAGCACGGCCCGCCGCGTCAGCTTGGCGTGCTCATCGGCGGCACCGCGCCCGGTACGAATGTGATGACGTTCCCCACCGGCACCGCCCTACGCGTGCGCGCTGGCACTGTACTCACGTTTCAGATGCACTACACGGCGCGCGGGCACGAGATGCATGACCGCACCAGCGTCGGATTCCGCTTTGCCAGCGAAATGCCCGATGAAGAGATGCGGATGGGCGCCTACATCAACGGCGCGTTCACGTTGCCGGCTGGAGAGAAAGACATCGCCGTCACGGCCGATCTCGAGCCCACCGAACCCATCAAGATCTGGGGACTGCTGCCGCACACCCATCTGCGCGGCACGCGGTGGAAGTACACGCTCGAGAAGCCCGACGGTACGTCGCAGCTCGTGCTCGATGTGCCGCGCTACGACTTCAATTGGCAGACGTACTATTTCTTCAAGGAACCGCTCGACGTCCCGGCCGGCGGCAAGCTCGTCTCGACCGCGTGGTATGACAACTCCGCGAAGAACAAGAGCAACCCGGACGCCAGCAAGGATGTAAAGTGGGGCGATCAGACGTGGGAGGAGATGCAGTACACTGGCTACCTGTTCACCGTCCCCAGCCGACGTCTGAAGCCCGCCTCGAAGTAGTCGCGTTTCGAGACCGTTTCGCGACCGCTTAGCGCACCACCCACTCGGTCGTCAGCATCACCGCGTCCCATCCGATGCGCAGCTCACCACGCTGCGCACCGGGTGCCGCAGACGGCACGAGCCAGATCGACAGGCTCTCGAGCGGCGTCGCGTTCGTGCTCTGACGGAGGTCGATGCGCGCGACATCCTTCTTCGCATCGTACGCAGTGAGGTTCACCGATGCCGCCCCGGTCGTTTCCGCCTGCAGGATCAGCGTCCAGCCGGTGCGCGCAGGCAGCAGCTGCGCGATGTAGCGTCCCTTGGGCACCTCTTTGCCACCGATGGTCAGGTCGACATCGGTGGTCAATAGCGTGGCGCCGTTCGCACCGAGACGCCACACCGTGCCGAGCGGTACCAAACTATCGGAGTTGATGTGACGGCCGCGTAGGTGGGGCTGTCCGTAATCAATCCGCATCACCGCCGCTTTTCCCGCGGCACGCTGGGCCGCGGTATCGACGAGCGTGAGTGACACTTCAGTGATGGCGCGCGTGCTGGGGGCGGCGCGACGAGCGCCCGCCTGTGCGGCGAGTGGCGCCGTGAGCAGCGCCGACAGCGCGAGCGCGCGGCATGAATAAGTGAGCAGGGTCATGGGCGGGGCGGGAGGAGGAAGAGAGCGGAACGCTCCTCAACTCTATCCATGTTCGGCGAAACGCGCACCCGCCACGGCGCTACTTCGCCGGCCGGGCCGGGCGCAGCCGCAACGTCGGCGGACGCCAGGTGGCCTTGTCGCCCTCGACGCCCAGCTTCGCACTCACGATCTCCAGGCGTTCAGCCTGCACGACGATCAACACCACGCTCGTGTCGCGATCCGCGTAAAAGGTGCTCCACGTGGGATTCCAGTGTGCATCTTTTGTGGGGCGATCCCGCACGACGCGCGCGCGTCCAGCCAGCGCGACATAGCTCTGCGTGACCGGATCGAAGTAGTGCAGCACCACGTGCGGATGACGGGCGATTTCCGCCACCTTGCGCGTCCGTGGGTTCGTCGCGAACCACACCGCCCAGCTGCTGTCGGGCGCCATCGGCTGTACGGTACGCGCCTGAGGATGTCCGTTGGCGTCGGTCGTGATGAACGTGGGATACGACACGCTCGCCACGATCTGCCGCGCGGCGGCCTCGAGTACGGCAGGCGCGACCGCAGGCGCGACCGCCGGCGCGACCGCAGGCGCGACCGCAGGCGCGACCGCGCGCGTGGACTGCGCCGCGAGCACAGCGGGAACGGCCGCCACGAGGGCGGAGAACACACGGAAACAAGGCACATGGGAAATCTGATCGATCGCCGTGCACCACGCGAGGCGTGTGTGGCTCAGCGGTCGAGGTGACGCCTACCGCGTCGCCCCGCCGTACTCCCACGACCACGGCATCGCGAGCTCCCCGAGCATGCCACGCGCGAGCGCCGGATAGATGCGTTCCGCCCGTACATCATTGGCGAGAAACACGACACACCGGCGATGCCGCTCCAGACAAATCACCATGTTGCCGGTAGAATCGTTGTGGCCGCCCTTGAACCACGCCGGACCATCGGTGCTTTCGAACGTCACGAGCCCCACTCCCGCCGACAGCGCCACCGCGGCATGCGTGCTGCCTGCCGTGGTATCAAGGGTCGGAAACTGCTGGCGCGACGTGATGGGAAATTGCGGTCGCACCAACTCGGTGCGTGACGCCGCCGAGAGTCCGTCACCGCGCACGATCCCGCTCCAAAGCTTCGCCTGATCCTCGATACTCGTGTCCATCGAACCTGCTGCGCTGGCACCACTGCGTTCGTCATGCGCCTCGATCGAGCCGTCTGCGCGAAATCCGTCGGCGAGATTTGCACGGAAGTCGGGCCGCCACTGCATGCTGGTGTGCGTCATGCCGAAGCGTCCGAACACGCGACGCTGCATCTCGGCGGCGAGATCAAGTCCGATCCCCTCCTCGAGGATCAGCTGCAAGAGATAGAATCCTTCGCCCGAATAGCCGTAGCGCGTGCCGGGATCGTGGTGAATGCGCAGCCGTTTATCAGGCTCCAGCCACCTGAAGTTGGCGAAGCCCGTGGTGTGATTCAGGATCATGCGTGGCGTGAGTCTTCCCCATCGCGCGTCGGTGGCGAGGTCCGCGTAGTCGGGATACTCGGGCAGCGGCTTGGGTAGCAACGTGCGCACGGGCGCGTCGAGGGAAAGTCGTCCCTCGTCTACCAACTGCATGACCAGGTAGGCCACTGCCGTCTTGGTCAGCGATGCGCCGTACATCACGGTACTGCTCGTTAGTGGGGCGCCGTCAGCTGAACGACGGCCGTACGCCGCAACGTGAGTCACCCTGCCGTCATCGATGACGGCGAGCGCAAGCCCCTGCACCTGCTCCGCCTGCATCAGCGTACGAGCCAGCGAATCAACGGCTGCAGCATTCAGCGGTGTGGCCACTGCAGCGGTTGGCCGGCAGCCCACGGCGGGGAATGTCATCGCTGCGAGGATGGCGAACGTGGAGTGAGCGGGGATCATGCGCATGTCCCAACTACGCGATAGGCTCAGGTGGAGATTCACGACACGGTGTGTCATGCCCATCGCTATGTCAGGGAATGCCCTCTCGATTGGCGGGTCGTGGTCACGAATACTTCGAAGGTCCTTTGATTGGAGATGTCATGATCCGCTGGTTCGAAGAGATATCACGCACTGACGTACCGATAGTCGGCGGTAAAACAGCGTCGCTCGGGGAGATGATCCGCAACCTCGCGAGCGCAGGCATTCGCGTACCGGGAGGCTTCGCCGTAACCGCCAATGCATATCGTCACTTCCTCGCGCACAATGCGCTCGAGCCGGTGATGCAGGCGCAGCTCGACCGTCTCGACGCCGGCGCACCGCTGGCCGACGTGGGACAGGCCATCCGTACAGCCATCGCCGCCGGCACACTACCCGACGATCTCGCGGACGGCGTCCGCGTGGCGTACGCCGAACTGAACCGACGGAGCGGCCTCGAGGCCGCGCCGGTGGCGGTACGCAGCTCGGCGACGGCCGAGGACCTACCCGATGCGAGTTTCGCCGGACAGCAGGAAACCTTCCTGAACGTGGTCGGCGTGGACGCGGTGCTGGACGCGGTGCGCCATTGCTTCGCCTCGCTCTACACCGATCGCGCGATTACCTACCGGGCGCTGCACGGCTATCCGCACCTCAAAGTGGCGCTGTCGGTAGCCATCCAGCGCATGGTGCGCTCCGACCGCGGGGCGTCGGGGGTGGCGTTCACCCTCGACACCGAGACGGGCTTCCGCAATCTCGTCGTCATCAACGGCGCCTACGGTCTTGGCGAGAACGTCGTGAAAGGCACGGTGAACCCCGACGAGTGGCGCGTGTTCAAGCCGCTGCTGACCACCGCGACCGCCGCGCCCATTCTCGATCGTACGATCGGATCCAAGCTCATCAAGATGGTCCTCGACGAGCACGGGACGCCGACCAACGTGGACACTACTCCCGACGAGCGTGCGCGCGCCGTGCTCGACAACGAACAGGTGCTCGCGCTCGCGCGCTGGTGCGCCATGATCGAGCAGCACTATGGCATGCCGATGGACATCGAGTGGGCGATCGACGGCGAAACGCGCGAGATGTTCATCGTGCAGGCGCGCCCAGAAACTGTACGCTCACGTGAGCAGACCGCCGCCTTCACCACGTTCGCGCTCGACGGCACGGGCGAGGTGCTGGTCACCGGCGTCGCCGTTGGGCAGCGCATCACCAGCGGTCGCGTGTTCATCCTGGAAAGCATGGCCGACGCCGCACGCTTCCAGGACGGCGGGGTGCTGGTAGCACGCATGACCGATCCCGATTGGGTACCGCTCATGAAGCGCGCCTCGGCCATCGTGACCGACGCGGGCGGACGCACCAGCCACGCGGAGATCGTCAGTCGCGAACTGGGCATCGCCGAGATCGTGGGGTGTGGGAACGCAACCACGGCACTCACTGACGGCAGCACCGTCACGGTGAGCTGTGCCGACGGACCACAGGGGCATGTCTACGCCGGCGCCATTCCGTGGCGCGAAACCACGGTCGATCTCACGGAACTACCTCCGACGCGTACGCAGGTGATGCTGAACGTGGCCGATCCCGAGGCCGCGATGCGCTGGTGGCGACTCCCAGCGCGCGGTGTGGGACTGGCGCGCATCGAGTTTGTGATCGAGCACATGGTGAAGGCGCATCCGATGGCGCTCCTGCACCCCGAGCAAATTGACGCCGAGTCGCGCGAGCGGATCGCCGTGCTCACCGCGGGCTTCGCGCATGCGCCCGATTACTTCGTGGATCGCATGGCAGCGGGTGTGGCCGTGATCGCGGCGTCGCAGTGGCCGCACCCGGTCATCGTGCGCTTCAGCGACTTCAAAACCAACGAGTACGCCGGACTGCTGGGCGGACGGACGTTCGAGCCGCACGAGGAGAATCCGATGCTCGGCTTCCGCGGCGCCTCGCGCTACTACAGCGAGCGCTATCGGGAAGGGTTCGGTCTCGAATGCCAGGCTATCCGCCGCGTGCGGGAACAGATCGGGCTGCGCAACGTCGTGGTCATGATTCCGTTCTGCCGCACGCTCGAGGAAGCCGATCTGGTATTGGCCGAGATGGCCAAGCACGGTCTCGTGCGCGGCGAAGAAGGGCTCGAGGTGTACGTGATGGCGGAAATTCCCAGCAATGTGATTTTGGCAAAAGAGTTCGGCGTCCGCTTTGATGGCTTCAGCATTGGCAGTAACGACCTCACACAACTCACACTTGGCGTGGACCGCGATAACGCCCTGCTCACCTCGCTGTTTGACGAACGCAATCCCGCCGTGCTACGCTCGATCGAGCGACTGATCGTCGACGCGCACGAAGTCGGCTGCAAGGTCGGCATCTGCGGGCAGGCGCCCAGCGACCATCCGGAGTTCGCGGAGTTTCTGGTCAAGGCGGGGATCGACTCCATCTCGCTCAATCCCGACAGTGTCATCCCGGTACTCACGCGCGTGTCGGCGCTGGAGCAGGCGGTGGCAGCAACCGCATCCGAGTCACAACTCACAGGAGGCTATCATGGGCGTATTGCACAATAAAGTGGCGATCATCACCGGTGCCGCCAACGGCATCGGCCGGGCCATCGCGACCTGCTTTGCGGCGGAAGGCGCACGAGTGGTCGTCTCCGATATGGATACGGCGCATGGCGAGGCGCTCGTGGCGACGATCGCGGCCGCGGGTGGTCATGCCGTGTTCGTACGGGCTGATGTCTCGATCGACAGCGAGATGCATATGCTGTTCAGCCGCGCACTCGAGATCTACGGCGGCGTACACATCATGATCAACAACGCCGGTATCGAAGGCGACACCGTCCCGATCGGCGACTACGACATGGCCACCTTCGATCGCGTGATCGACGTGAATCTCCGCGGCGTGTTCCTTGGCATGCAGTCCGCGCTCGCGCACATGTGCAAGGCCGGCGGCGGGGTGATCCTCAACATGTCGTCGGTCGCCGGCCTCAAGGGGTTCGCCACGCTGGCCCCGTACACCGCCTCGAAGCACGCGGTGGTCGGTCTCACGAAGGCGGCGGCGCTCGAGTACGCCACGCAGAACATTCGTGTGAACGCGATCTGCCCCGGCGCCGTAGTGACCGACATGATTCACCGTATCACGAAGAACGACCCGGCAGTCGAGGCGTCCTACGCCAAGCTGCAGCCGATCGGTCGCATGGGTACGTCGGAAGAGATCGCCGCCGTGGCGCTTTTCCTCTGCTCCGACGCATCGAGCTTCCTCACCGGTGTGGCACTGCCCGCCGACGGCGGGATCATGGCGGGGTAGCCGGCGCGTAGGACGACGCGACTACCAGTCGGTCGGCGCGTAGTCCTTGAGGAACTGTCCCCACACGTGCACCCCGCTCGACACGCCAGCAATAATCGGATCCACAATCCGCGCCGCCCCGTCCACGATATCCAGCGGCGGGTGAAAGCGATGGTTCTCAACCTTCCGCGCCGCAAGCTCCGCCACATCTTCGTCGGTTACCCAACCGGTGTCCACGCTATTCATGTGGATGCCGTCTTGTTGGTAGTCGGCGGCCGACGTGCGCGTCATCATGTTCAGCGCGGCCTTCGCCATGTTGGTATGCGGATGACGTGTCGTCTTGTTGTTGCGATAGAATTGCCCTTCCATCGCCGACACGTTCACGATGTGCTTGTCGCGATTCTCCGTCCGCAGCATCAGCGGCTTCAGGCGGGCGTTGATCAGGAATGGGGCGATCGCGTTGACCAGTTGCACTTCCAACAGCTCGACGCTCGGGACT